>NZ_JBEZJQ010000021.1:25620-61131 GCF_040653135.1 Actinomadura sp. NPDC048021 | reverse complement strand
CAGCCACCGCCGCAACCACGCAACAGCCTCAATGGTTGCGATCGCGTCCGAAGGCAGGTTCAAGCGAAGCGAGAACCTGATCGCGCAGCGAGCCGCCAGGCGAGTCGGAGCGATGCCAGCGATCGCCCGCGTTTATCGACGATGGAGGGCCGCCAGGCCCGAAGGAGGAGAAAAACGCAATTAATGCGCAGCGTCCTGCCAGGTGCGGCCGGTGCCCATGGAGACGCTCAGGGGGGCGCGTAGTTCGTAGGCGGCGGCCATCTGGGTGCTGACGAGGGTTTTCAGGTCGTCGAGTTCTCCTGGGGCGACTTCGAAGACGAGTTCGTCGTGGACCTGGAGGAGCATGCGGGAGGTGAGGCCGGCGTCGCGGAGGGCGCGGTCGACGTTGAGGCTGGCGACCTTGATGATGTCGGCGGCCGAGCCCTGGATGGGGGCGTTGAGGGCCATGCGTTCGGCCATCTCGCGGCGCTGGCGGTTGTCGGAGTTGAGGTCGGGCAGGTAGCGGCGGCGGCCGAGGATGGTCTCGGTGTAGCCCTCCTGGCGGGCCTTGGCGACGATGTCGCGGAGGTAGTCGCGGACGCCGCCGAACTGCTCGAAGTACTCCTCCATGAGGCCGCGCGCCTCGTCCGGGGAGATCCGCAGCTGCTGGGAGAGGCCGTAGGCGGACAGGCCGTAGGCGAGGCCGTAGTTCATGGCCTTGATGCGCGCGCGCAGTTCGGAGTCGATCTGCTCGGGCGGCAGGCCGAAGACGCGGGACGCGGTGATGGTGTGGAAGTCGGCGCCGGAGCCGAAGGCCTCCAGGAGCGCGTCGTCCTCCGAGAGGTGCGCCATGATGCGCAGCTCGATCTGGGAGTAGTCGGCGGTGAGGAGGGACTCGTAGCCGTCGCCGACGACGAAGGCCTCGCGGATCTGGCGGCCTTCGGCGGTGCGGATCGGGATGTTCTGCAGGTTGGGGTCGGTGGAGGAGAGCCGCCCGGTGGCGGCGATCATCTGGTTGAACGTGGTGTGGATGCGGCCGGCGTCGTCGGCCATGGGGATCAGGGAGTCGACGATGCTCTTGAGCTTGGCGACCTCCCGCCACCGCAGGATGTGCTCCAGGACGGGGTGGCCGTCCTTCTCCAGGAGGGTTGTGAGGGCCTCGGAGTCGGTGGTGTAGCCGGTCTTGGTGCGCTTGGTCTTGGGGAGGTTCAGCTCGTCGAACAGGACCTGCTGGACCTGCTTGGGCGAGCCGAGGTTGAACTCGCGCCCGACGGCGGCGTGGGCCAGCTGCTCCTGCTCCTTGACCTGGCCGCCCAGGGACGCCGACAGGCCCGCCAGGTGGTCGGCGTCGACGGCGATGCCGGCGCGTTCCATGGCGGCGAGGACGCCGACCAGCGGCAGCTCGACCTCGCGCAGGAGGCGGGTGGCGCCGCGCTTGTCGAGGTCCTTGTCGAGGACGTCGGCGAGCTCGGTGACGGCGCGGGCGCGGACGGCGAGGGCTTCGGCGGCCTCTTCCTCCCCGGAGCCGTCCAGGGTGAGCTGGCCGGAGTCCTCGGTCTCGCTGCGCAGCTCGCGGTGCAGGTAGCGCAGGACGAGGTCGGCGAGGTCGAACGTGCGCTGGCCGGGGAGCGCGAGGTACGCGGCAAGCGCGGTGTCGCTGGTGACGCCCTCCAGCCGCATGCCGCGCGCGGCGAGCGCCAGCATCGGGCCCTTGGCCTCGTGGATCGCCTTGGGGCGGGCGGGGTCGGCGAGGTAGGCGGCGAGGGCGCGCTCGTCGTCCTCGATCAGCTCGGCCGGGTCGAGGTGGACGGCGGGGCCCTTGACGGACGCCAGCGCCAGCGCGGTGATCTCGCCGGTGCCGCGGCCCCAGGTGCCGGTGACGGCGACGCCGATCCGGTCGGCGGTGTTGGCGTCGAGCCAGGCGCCGAGGGCGCCGGGTTCGAGCGGCTCCACCTCGACGTCGAAGCCCTCATCGGCCTCGGGCTCGGCCGCCGAGATCGAGGAGTACAGCCGTTCGCGCAGGACGCGGAACTGCAGCGAGTCGAACAGGGTGTGGATCTCCTCGCGGTCCCACTGGCCCATCGTCAGCTGCGGCGGCGTCAGCTCCAGGCCGACCTCGCAGTCGAGCTTGTTGATCTGCTGGTTGCGCAGCACGCCGGACAGGTGCTCGCGCAGGTTGTCGCCGGCCTTGCCCTTGATCTCGTCGACGCGGTTCACGAGGGTGTCGAGGTCGCCGTACTTGGTGAGCCACTTGGCGGCGGTCTTCGGGCCGACGCCCGGCACGCCGGGCAGGTTGTCGCTGCTCTCCCCCACGAGGGCGGCGAGCTCGCGGTACCGCTCGGGCGGGACGCCGTACTTGGCCTCGACGGCGGCGGGGTCCATCCGGGCGAGCTCCGACACGCCGCGGACGGGGTACAGGATCGTCACCGAGTCGTCGACCAGCTGGAACGCGTCGCGGTCGCCGGTGACGATGAGGGTCTGCATCCCCGCGCGGGTGGCCTGGACGGACAGCGTGGCGATGATGTCGTCGGCCTCGAACCCGGCGACCGACAGCCGCGGGATGCGCAGCGCGTCCAGCACCTCGAAGATCAGGCTGACCTGGCTGCGGAACTCGTCGGGCGTCTTCTGCCGGCCGGCCTTGTACTCGACGTACTGCTCGTGCCGGAACGTCGGCTCGGAGCGGTCGAACGCCACCGCGATGTGGGACGGCTGCTCGTCGCGCAGCACGTTGATGAGCATCGAGGTGAAGCCGTACACGGCGTTGGTCGGCTGCCCGTCGGTCGTGGAGAAGTTCTCCACGGGCAATGCGAAGAACGCCCGGTAGGCCAGGGAGTGGCCGTCGAGCAGCAGAAGCCGGTCGCGCTTGTCAGGGGTCGTCGGTGAGGTCGCCACACCAGGACTCTAGTCTGCGCGTACGACAGTTTTGTGGAGGCGTAAGTGACTGACACCGACGGCGCGAGCCCGGAGGACCTGGGCGCGAAGATCCTCGCGGGGGAGGAGTTCGACGCGCACGGCGACCTGGCGAAGAACATGGGCGTCGAATACCTGGAGGCCTCGGCCGAGCGCGTCGTGGGGCGCATGCCGGTCAAGGGCAACACCCAGCCGTACGGGCTGCTGCACGGCGGCGCGTCCTGCGTGCTGGCCGAGTCCCTGGGCTCGGTGGGCGCGGCCCTGCACGCGGGCCCGGACCGCATCGCCGTCGGGATCGAGATCAACGCCACCCACCACCGGTCCGCCACCGACGGGTTCGTCACGGGCGTGGCGACCCGCGCGCACGGGGGCCGCACCCTCGCCACCTACGACATCGTCATCACCGACGACCAGGACCGGCGGGTCTGCACCGCGCGCCTCACCTGCATGCTGCGCGACGCCCCGCCCGGCCGCTGACACGGCGTGATCCGCGCTTTCTTTGCGATGCGCGCCCCCGGGTCTGTAGCGTGGATCAGACCGGCCCGGGGTCACCGAGTAGACAACGTACGCGCCCGGGGAAGGTTCGTACGGCCCCAAAGGTGACCCCGGGTCAACGCATGTCCGGGGACGGTCGCGCCCCCGACACCGGCGTAGGTCCGTCACCGGTTGCGGTTGGGTTGCGAAACGATCCCGCCCGTTCACCCGTTCCGGGCGCCGGACGTACCGTCCGAGCATGCGCCACGCTGACACGCGCACCCCCGGCCCGCGCGCCCGGCGCCGGGCGGGCACCGCCCGTGCGGGCACCGTCCTCGCGGGCACCGCGCTCGCCCTCGCCGCGGCCCTCCCGCTCGCGGGGTGCTCCGGCTCCGGGCGGGCCACCTCCCTCCCCGACTACAAGATCCCCGCCGAGAAGGCGCGGGAGGGCGAGGCCGTCCCCGAGGGCAGGACGGGCAAGAGCGCCGACATGCGGTTCACCGTCGTCGGCTTCCGCGAGGCCATGACCGACGTCATGGGCACCCACGCCTCCATGAACGCCAAGGGCGCCTTCACCCGCGTGCGGGTCCTGGCCGTCAACACCGGACGCGACATCCAGGTGTTCGACACCTGGCAGCAGCGCCTCGTCACGACCGACGGCAGGACCTACTCCCCCGACGTCAACGCCACCATGATCAAACGGCAGCCGGAGCGGCTCTCGGTCGGGGCGTCCATGCGCGTCGAGTTCGACCTTTGGTTCGACGTCCCCCGCGGCGCGAAGACCAGGGCCGTCCGGCTGTACGGCTCACCGCCCGTCGGCGCCACCACCGACCCGGACCCCGCCGAGATCAAGCTCCCCTGACCCCCGCGACGCGCAAGGCCCGCCCGGCCCGGACGAACCGGGCCGAGCGGGCCTGACACGCTCGGACGCGCCGCTACTTCGCGGTCCCCTCGCCGGAACCGTCCTCGGGGCCCTCGGCCGCCGGAGCGGGCTCCTCGGCCGCCGGAGCGGCTTCCCCGGCCGCCGGAGCGGCGCCGTCGCCCAGCTCGCCGCCCAGGTAGGCCGCCCGGACCTCCGGGTCGTCCAGCAGGTCCGCCGCGGGCGCCGACTTGACCACCCGGCCGGTCTCCAGCACGTACGCCCGGTGCGCGATCTGCAGCGCCTGCTGCGCGTTCTGCTCCACCAGCAGCACCGTCGTGCCCCGCCGGTTGATCTCCTGGATGATCGAGAAGATCTGCTGGACGAGCATGGGCGCCAGCCCCATCGACGGCTCGTCCAGCAGCAGCACCTTCGGCTTGGCCATCAGCGCCCGCCCGATCGCGAGCATCTGCTGCTCGCCGCCCGACATCGTGCCGCCCAGCTGCTTGCGGCGCTCGGCCAGCCGCGGGAACAGCTCGAACGCCTCCGCCAGCTCCTTGGCGGGGTCGTCCTTGCGGGCGTAGGCGCCCATCAGCAGGTTCTCCTCCACCGTCATGCCGGGGAAGATCCCCCGGCCCTCCGGCGCCTGCCCGATGCCGACCAGCACCCGCTTGTGCCCGGGCATCCTGCTGATGTCCTCGCCGTCGAACCGGATCGCGCCCGACGACAGCCCGCGCAGCCCCGAGATGGTCTTCAGGGTCGTCGTCTTCCCGGCGCCGTTCGCGCCGATCAGCGTGACGATCTCCCCCTGGCCGACCTCCGCGGTGATGCCCTTCAGCGCGGCGATCTTCCCGTAGTGGACGTGGATGTCACTGATCTCAAGAAGCATCGGCCGGAGCCCCCAGATACGCCTCGATGACCCGCGGGTCGTTCTGCACCTCGGCCGGCAGGCCGTCCGCGATCTTCTGGCCGAAGTCCAGCACCGCGACCCGGTCGCTGATGCCCATGACCAGGCTCATGTCGTGCTCGATCAGCAGCACCGTCACGCCGGTGTCCCGGATGTCGCGGATCAGCTGCTGCAGCGCCACCTTCTCCGCCGGATTCATGCCCGCAGCGGGCTCGTCCAGCAGCAGCAGCTTCGGCTCGGTGGCCAGCGCCCGGGCGATCTCCAGCCGCCGCTGGTCGCCGTACGGCAGGTTCTTCGCCGCCTCCTCGCCGCGGTGCGGGATCCCCACCAGCTCCAGCAGCTCCCGCGCCCGCTCGCGGCCGCGGCGCTCCTCGCGGCGGTGCCACGGAAGCCCGAGCGCCGCCCCGACGAACCCCGTCCGGTGGTGCGCGTCCGCGCCCACCATGACGTTCTCCAGCGCCGTCATGTTGTGGAACAGCCGCACGTTCTGGAACGTGCGCGCCACACCCAGCTTCGTCACGAGGTAGCGCTTCTTGCCGTCGATGCGCTTCCCGCGGAACACCACCTGCCCCTCGGTCGGCCGGTAGACGCCGGTGGTCACGTTGAACACCGTCGTCTTCCCCGCCCCGTTCGGGCCGATCAGCGCGAAGATCTCGCCCTCGCGGATCGTGATGTCCACCTTGTTGAGCGCGACCACGCCGCCGAACCGCATGACGACGTCCCGCAGCTCCAGGACGGGTGACGCGCCCTTCGCCTCGCTCACTTGCCCTCCTCCACGGCGGCCGCGTCCGACTGGCCCGGACCGGCCACCTCGGCGCCCATGCTGCCCATGCCGCCGGTGCCCTCGGCCAGCTCCGCCTTCCGCTGCCGCGACGGCCACAGGCCCTCCGGACGGAAGATCATCATCACCACGAGCGCGGCACCGAAGATCAGCATCCGGTAGTCGTGCAGGAACCGGAACCGCTCCGGCAGCCACGCCAGCACCGCGGCGCCCAGCATCACGCCCGGAAGGTTGCCCGAGCCGCCCAGCACCACGCCGGCCAGGATCAGCGCCGAGACGAGGAACTCGAAGTTCTGCGGGTTGATCGAGGTGATCTGCCCGGCGAACACCACGCCGCCGCTGCCGCCGATCGCCGCGCCGATCGCGAACGCCGCCAGCTTGAACTTGAACGTCGGCACGCCCATCAGCTCCGCCGCGTCCTCGTCCTCCCGGATCGACGCCCACGCGCGGCCCACCCGCGACCGCTCCAGCCGCTTCACGAAGACGATCGCGATGATGATGAACAGCACCAGCAGGTAGTAGTACGGCCGCGCGTCCAGCAGCCCGTACTTCAGCGGCTGGACGCCCAGGATCTCGAACTCCGACAGCGACGGCGGGTGCGGGATCCCCTGCACGCCGCGCGGGCCGTTCACGTACGAGCTGTTGTTCGCCGTCCGCTTGACGATCTCACCGAAGCCGAGCGTCACGATCGCCAGGTAGTCGCCGCGCAGCCGCAGCGTCGGCGCGCCGAGGATGACCCCCGCCAGCGCCGAGAACCCGATCGCCAGCCCCAGCGACTCCCAGAAGTTCCACTCGTAGCGCGTCGCGAAGATGGCCATCGTGTAGCCGCCGACCGCGTAGAACGCCACGTACCCGAGGTCGAGGAGACCGGCCATGCCGACCACCACGTTCAGCCCGATCGCCAGCAGCACGTAGATCGCGATCTGGCTGCTCAGCATCGACGGCCAGTCGCTGCCGCTCGGCGCCATGAACGAGCCGATCGCCTCGCTCGGCAGCAGCAGCGCGCCGACGATCAGCAGCAGGTAGACGGCCCACCGCACCGCGCCGGGAGCCGACGCCCACCAGTCGCGCAGCGGGTCGAGAGAGAACATGTCGCGCGCCGAGCGGAGACCGCCCGCGCCGCCGTCGCCGTTTCCGTTCTTCGTGAGGTTCATGCGCGCGCCTGCTGGAGGGACTCACCGAGAATGCCGGTGGGACGGAACATCAGGACCAAGATCAGCACGGAGAACGCGACCACGTCGCGCCACTGGGATCCGAAGAAGCTCGAACCGTACATCTCCAGCAGCCCGAGCGTGAAGCCGCCGACCAGGGCGCCCCGGATGTTGCCGATGCCGCCGAGCACCGCCGCCGTGAACGCCTTGATGCCGAGCAGGAAGCCGACGAAGTAGTTCGTGCTCTCGAAGCGCAGGAAGTACAGCGCCGCCGCCACACCGGCCATCACCCCGCCGACCAGGAACGTCACCTGCACGACCCGGTCGATGTTCACGCCCATCAGCACGGCCGTCTCCGGGTCCTGCGCCGTCGAGCGAATCCCCCGGCCGAGCTTCGTGCGGTTCACGAACTGGTCCAGCGCGATCATCATGAGCACCGCGCCCACGAAGACGATCAACTGGTCGTTGCGGATCAGGATCGGCCCGACGTCCACGACGTCCGACAGCTTCTTGAAGTGCTCGTTGACGTCGAGCTTGCCGCCCTCCTTCGACGTCCCGAACACCCGGTGGATGAGCACCGTGCCCATCAGCTGCTGGATGAAGATCGACGCGCCGATCGCCGAGATCAGCGCCGCGAGTCTCGACGCCCCCCGTTTGCGCAGCGGCCGGTAGGCCGCCACCTCCAGCAGCATCGCGCCGCCGCCCGCGACCGCGCCGCCGACCACCGCCATGAGCGCCACCACGCCGATCAGCGCGACGCCGCCCACCGCGGACACGTCCAGGGTCCGCACCGTCCACAGCGCCGCGAACGTGCCGACCATGAAGATGTCGGCGTGCGCGAAGTTGATCAGCCGGAGCACGCCGTAGACCATCGTGTAGCCCAGCGCCAGCAGCGCGTAGATCGCGCCCAGCGCCAGGCCGTCGACGGTCGACGGCCAGAATTGATTGATGAAGTCGTCGAGCACCTTCGGTCGCCTTCGTCAAAAGGAGCGGGAGCGCTGTAGCGCTCCCGCTCCCGCGCCATCAGGGGCCCCCGGGACGGGGGCGGTCGGTCCGGGGCGTGGTGACGCCTACGAGACCTTCGCTTCGTTGCTGTTGCCGAGCAGCGGCAGCTTGTTGTCCTTCACCTCGTAGATGAAGATGTCCTTGGCCGCCAGCTCGCCGTTCTCGGCGAACTTGATCTGCTTGCCGACGCCCTGGAAGTCCTCGGTCTTCAGGAAGCTGTTGATGTCCTCCGGCGAGGTCTTGCCGGCCTTGATCGCCTCGATGAACGCCGTCGCGGCGTCGAAGCCCTCGGTCGAGTAGATCGCGACCTCGGAGTTGAACTTCGCCTTGTAGTCGTCGGCGAACTTCTTGGCCTTCGGGTTCGTCTTGCCCTCGGCGTCGATCAGGCAGCCGCAGCTCAGCAGCGCGCCCTGCGCGTTGGCCTGGCCGGCGCCCTCGATCAGACCGGTCGCCAGCGAGCCGTCGCCGGACATCATCTTGCCCTTGTAGCCGGCCTCGCGGAGCTGCTTGAACAGCCGGCCCGCCACCGCGTAGTAGCCGCCGAAGTAGACCGCGTCCGGCTTGAACTGGTTGATCTTGTTGACGGTCGAGGAGTAGTCCGTCGCCTTGTCGTCGACCGCGTCGGTCTGGGTCTGCACGCCCTTGGCGCCGGCGGCCTTGCCGATGGCGTCGGCGAGGCCCTTGCCGTAGTCCTGGTTGTCCGACACCGTGAAGATCTTCTTCGCCTTCACCGAGTTCACCAGGAAGTTCGCGGCGCCGTCGCTCTGCACGGCGTCGTCGGCCACCACCCGGTGCCAGTACTTCCAGCTCTTCTCGCCGAGCGTGATGTTGGTCGCGGACGGCGACACGCTCGGGACCTTGGCCTCTTCGAGGATCGGGGCGACGCTCTGCGACTCACCGGAGAACGCGGGGCCGATCAGACCGACGATCTTGTCGTTCTTGATGGCGCCCTGCGCCAGCGTCGTCGCCTGCTCCGGCTTGCCCTGGCTGTCGTAGGTCTTGAACTTGATCTTGACCTTCGGGTTCGTGGCGTTGTACTGCTCGATGGCCAGTTGCGCGCCCTGCTTGGGCGGGATCACCAGGCCCGAGTTCTCACCGGTCAGGTCACCCATGAACCCGAGCGTGATCTCGTTGCCGTTGCCGGAGTCGCTATCGCCGTCACCGCACGCCACGGCGCTGAGCGCGAGCGCCGCGCTCACCGCAACCGCGCCGGTGATCCTCATCATGTTGCGCCGCAAGGTGCCCAACCTTTCCATCCGGATCCGGGTGGATCGGGTACGAGTGAAGCCCCGACGCCGACCCCCTCGAAAGGAGGAAACCGGTCACTCGGGGACCAGGTATGTCGTACACCGTCGACCCACCCCAGAACAGGACCCCCGGATCGAAGGGTTACTCGTTCGTTACTCCCCTGTGCCCATCCGATACCGGGCGTTGCCTGGGACGATTACGAAACGTGACGTCAACGGCCCGGTCCGGCACCTGCGCTTTGGACCTTGACAACCGGGCGTTCGACCGCGCTGAGGAGTCAGCCCGCGGCGGGCTCGTCCCGGCCTCCGGAGGCGCCCGCCACGACGGCCTCGGCGACGGCCCGCATCGTGAGCCGCCGGTCCATCGAGGTCTTCTGGATCCACCGGAACGCCTCGGGCTCGGACCACCCGTGCGCCTGCTGCAGCAGCCCCTTGGCCCGGTCGACCACCTTGCGCGTGTCCAGCCGCTCCTGCAGCCCCGCGACCTCGGCCTCCAGCGCGCGCAGCTCGGTGTACCGGCTGACCGCCATCTCGATCGCCGGCGTGAGGTCGGTCTTGGAGAACGGCTTGACGAGATAGGCCATCGCGCCCGCGTCGGTCGCCCGCTGGACGAGCTCCCGCTGGGAGAACGCGGTCAGGATCACCACCGGCGCGATCCGCTCCGCGGAGATCCGCTCGGCCGCCGAGATGCCGTCCAGCACCGGCATCTTCACGTCGAGGATCACGAGGTCGGGCTTCAGCTCCCCGGCGAGGCGGACGGCCGTCTCACCGTCCCCGGCCTCCCCGACCACCTCGTAGCCGTCCTCCTGAAGCATCTCCTTCAGGTCCAGCCTGATCAGTGCCTCGTCTTCCGCGATCACAACCCGCCGAGCGCTCTCCACGCCCACGAGCCTACCGAAACCCGCTACCCTGGTCCCCGTCGCCCCGCCTCATGCAGGGCGATACGGACACCAAGGGACATGTCCGGATAAATATGCCGGGATGGCGAAATAGGCAGACGCGAATCCCTCAAAAGGATTTGTCCGAAAGGGCGTGCGGGTTCGAGTCCCGCTCCCGGCACTTCTAGAGATCCCTTCTCCATTAAGCGTCGCGCGTCGCGCATTGCGTCTGAGAGCTCGCCCCGAAGCCGGCAATGCCTCCACATTCGTCAGTGAGGCGCTGTGCTGGTGAATACAGCACCGCACGCCAGAGAAATCGCTGATCCTCTTTTCAGTATGGCCTCAAGGTCAGCAACGCCTGGCGCGATGCTTCACATAGAGCGATCATGCGTGAACTGTCAGTGGCGGTCGGGAGACTGCGGGCATGTACGATCCGCGACAGCGCCCACTGGCGTTACGACTGTTGGCGGCGGGGTTCACGATCGCTGAAGTGCACCGCCAGACCGGCATCCCCACGTCCACACTGGGCAATTGGAAGAAGCGCCCCGAAAAGGCCGCGAGCCATACTCCTCCGTTATGTCCGCGTTGCCATGATCGGGCGCTCGATCCCGCCGCTTACTCCTACCTTCTCGGTCTCTACCTCGGCGACGGGCATCTCGCCCGGCAACCGAACGGCGTCCATCGCCTGGAAATCGCCTGTTCCGACGTCTGGCCGGGCCTCATCGACGCCGCCGCCGACGCGGTGGGCGCCGTCCTGCCGTCCCGTGTCGGACACCGCCAGAAGCCCGGCTGCACGATGGTGGGGTCGTACTCCATCCACTGGCCCTGCCTGCTCCCCCAGCACGGGCCGGGAATGAAGCACACACGAAAGATCGAGTTGGCGGGGTGGCAGCGGGAGATCGTCGACGAGCGCACGGAGGAGTTCGTCCGCGGACTGATCCACTCGGACGGGTGCCGGGTCACCAACCGCGTGCGCAAGCGCCTCCGGGACGGGGACCGCTGGTACGAGTATCCGCGCTACAACTTCGCGAACGTGTCGCTGGACATCCAGGGGTTGTTCACCGGTGCGCTGGATCGGCTCGGGATCGCGTGGACGCAGATGAACGCGAAGAACATCTCGGTCGCGCGAAGGGAGGCGGTGGCGCGGCTGGACGAGTTCGTCGGGCCGAAGTACTGAGAGCGCGGCGGGTTTCCGGAGCGTCGCGGAATTGAGACCGGGCGGTGATTGGTGCGCGCCGCGCGAGGTCCACCGGGCTGGGTGTGAATTGGGGAAAAAGGAGCCGGGCACCGCGCGGGGTGCGGGTCGCGCGGTGCCCGGCAGGGGTGGTGGTCAGTGGGGGATGGCGATGGCGTCGCCGAGGCTGTGCACGCGCAGGGCGTTGGTCGAGCCGGCGGTGCCGGGGGGCGAGCCGGCGACGACGACGATCTTGTCGCCCTTCTGGAACCGGCCGAGTTCGAGGAGGGCCTGCTCGACCTGGCGGACCATGGTGTCGGTGTGGTCGACCTGCGGGACGATGAAGGTCTCGACGCCCCAGACGTGGGCGAGCCGGCCGCGGACGGCGGGCACGGAGGTGAAGGCGAGCAGGGGGATCGGCGAGCGGTAGCGGGACAGGCGCCGGGCGGTCTCGCCGGACATGGTGAAGGCGGCGAGGGCCTCGGCTCCGACGATCGCGCCGACCTCGGCGGCGGCGCGGGCGATGGCGCCGCCGACGGTCTCGGGCATGCGCTCCAGGGTGTGGGTGGCCTGGAGGGAGGCCTGCTCGGCGGTCTCCACGATGCGGCTCATCGTGAGGACGGACTCGATGGGGTACTGGCCGACGCTGGTCTCGCCGGAGAGCATGACGGCGTCGGCGCCCTCGAAGACGGCGTTGGCGACGTCGGAGGTCTCGGCGCGGGTGGGGCGCGGCGCGGAGATCATGGATTCGAGCATCTGGGTGGCGACGATGACCGGGCGGGCCTTCTCGCGGCACAGCTCGATGGCGCGCTTCTGGACGATCGGCACCTGTTCGAGGGGCAGTTCGACGCCGAGGTCGCCGCGGGCCACCATGATGCCGTCGAAGGCGGCGACGATCTCGGGGAGCCGCTCGACGGCCTGCGGCTTCTCGATCTTGCCGATGAGGGGGACGCGGATGCCCTCCTCTTCCATGATCTGATAGCAGATGTCGGCGTCGGCGGGGGTGCGGACGAAGGACAGGGCGACGAGGTCGACGCCGAGGCGCAGGGCCCAGCGCAGGTCGCGCTCGTCCTTCTCGGTGAGGGCGGGGACGCTGACCGGGACGCCGGGGAGGTTGAGGCCCTTGTTGTCGGACACCATGCCGCCGACGGTGACCGTGGTGTGGACGCGGGTGCCGTCGACGGAGGTGACCTTGAGGGCGACGCGGCCGTCGTCGATGAGGACGGTGTCGCCGGGGCTGACGTCGCCCGGCAGCCCCTGGTAGGTGGTGGACACCTCGCGGCGGGTGCCGGGCACGTCGTCGGTGGTGATGGTGAACTCGTCGCCGAGGGTGAGCCGCACGGGGCCGTCGGGGAAGCGCCCGATGCGGATCTTGGGGCCCTGCAGGTCCGCGAGGATGCCGACGCCGCGGCCGGTGGCGTCGGCGGCGGCGCGGAGCCGGTGGTAGACCTCTTCGTGGACGGCGTAGTCGCCATGGCTCATGTTGAGGCGGGCGACGTCGATGCCGGCTTCGACGAGGGCGTTGATCTGCTCGCTGCTGGAGCAGGCCGGACCGATGGTGCTGACGATCTTCGCTCGACGGGTCACGTCAACAACCGTACTTAGTTACTTGTCGGTACGGATATTCGTGCAGGATATGGTCCCCCGGGGTTCACCCAGTGGTCTAGGTCAGAGGTCTAGACCACATGTGGCCGCGTCACCGTTTGAACGCCTCCACGGTGGCCTGGCAGAAGGCCTTGAGGTCGTCGGGCTTGCGGCTGCTGACCAGGGTGTTGGGGCCGTCCTCGCAGACCTGGACCTCCTCGTCCACCCAGGTGGCCCCCGCGTTGCGCAGGTCGGTACGCAGGCTCGGCCAGGACGTCATGGTCCGCCCCCGGACGACGTCGGCCTCGATGAGGGTCCACGGCCCGTGGCAGATGACGGCGACGGGCTTGCCCGCGTCGAAGAACGCGCGGACGAAAGCGACCGCGCCGGGGTCGGTGCGCAGGAAGTCGGGGTTGGCGACGCCGCCGGGCAGCACGAGGCCGCCGAACTCGGCGGGGTCGGAGGCGTCGACGGTGGTGTCGACGGGGAAGGTGTCGCCCTTGTCCAGGTGGTTGAACGCCTGGAGGCGGCCGGACTGCGTGGAGACCAGGCGCGGGGTGGCTCCGGCCTGCTCCACGGCCTTCCACGGCTCGGTCAGCTCGACCTGCTCGGTGCCCTCGGGGGCGCACAGGAAGGCGATGGTCGTGCCCTGAAGATCGTTGTTCGGCATCGGTCTCCTCCGTTGCTCGGTGTCCTGGGGCCCCTGCCCGTGAACGCGGGTGGTATGCAGGAAGGATGAATCCCACGCGCTACCGCGAGTACCGGACGCCGGGGCTGGCGTGCTCGTGGACGGCGGAACTGCCGCCGGACGCCGAGCCGTTCGTCCAGCGCGTGCTCCCGGACGGCTGTGTGGACCTCATCTGGGCGGGCGGCGGGATCCTGGTGGCGGGGCCGGACACGGGCCCGATGCCGGCGGTCATGCGGCCGGGCGAGGAGATCGCGGCGGTGCGGTTCGCGCCGGGGGCGGCGCCGCCGGTGCTGGGCGTCCCGGCGGACGCGCTGCGCGACGCGCGGGTGCCGTTGCGTGAGCTGTGGGGCGGGGAGGCCGACCGGCTGGCGGAGGCGGTGGCGGCCGCGGGCGACCGCCGCGCGGCGCTGGTGGAGGCGTTGCGGGCGCGGATGGGGCCTGCGGATCCGCTCGTCGCGGCGATGGCGGGGCGCCTGGCGGAGGGCTCGGTCCGGGAGGCGGCGGACGAGCTCGGGTTGGGTGAGCGGCAGTTGCGGCGCCGGTCGCTGGCGGCGTTCGGGTACGGGCCGAAGACGCTGCAGCGGGTGCTGCGGTTCCAGCGGGCGCTGGGGCTGGCGCGGGCGGGCCGGCCGCTGGCGGAGGTCGCGTTCGCGGCGGGCTACGCCGACCAGGCCCATCTCGCGCACGAGGTGAGGGCCCTGGCGGGCGCGCCCGTCCGGGCTCTGCTGTGACCCCCGGTCAGGGTTTGAGTCGCCCGTAGGCGCGGAGGGTCTTGAGGTGTTCGACGGTGACGTGGCCGCGCCATTCGGGGCCGGTGACGGGGGCCCAGATGGGGAAGGCGACGTCCCAGCCTCCGTCGTCGCCCTGCTCGTCGATGAGGGCGTCGAGGGCGGCGTCGATGTCGTCGGCGGCGAAGAGCCGGTGCCCGTACCCGCCGGGGGCGGGGGCGAAGTCGAGCGGTCCCTGGTGGTCGCTGGCGGCGTGGGCGGCGAGGAGGTCGCGGACGCGGGTGAAGGCGGTCTCGGCGCGGTCGCGGTCGGGGACGTGGTCGAGGAAGGTCAGGACGGCGAGGACGTCGTAGGCACCGGGTTCGGCGCCGGGGGCCTCCAGGTAGCGCCAGCAGAAGTCGGTGGCGGGTCCGAGCCAGGGGTGGTCGGCGCCGGCCCGGTGGAGCATGCCGGCGAGGGTCGCGGTGGGGTTGATCGCGCCGGGCGGGTCGTCGGGCGTCCGCCACCAGGGGCCGTGGGGGGCGTCGCGGACGGTCGGCAGGACGAACGGCACTCCCCCGCCGTCGGTGGTGATGGAGGCCAGGTAGTCCGCGACGCGTGCGACGGCGGGGTCGTCGTCGGCGCCCGCTTCGTGGAGGGTCTGCAGGGCGTGCTGGGCGGGGACGGGCTGGCTGTCCTCGCCGCGCAGGTCCGGTTCGAGGGCGTGGCCGTAGCCGCCGTCGGGGTTCTCGTAGGCCCGGAGGGCGGCGAGGAGGGGCGCGGCGGGGGCGCCGCGGAAGTGGAGGGCGAAGCGGTGCCGGTCGATGAGGCGCCCGTTGAGGCGCATGAACTCCGCGGCGCGTGCGAGGCCGGTTCGGTGCAGGACCTTCATGGCCATCACGCTAGGGCAGGCGGCGGGCGGGGTCTTGTAGGAATCGGACGCAGGGGGCGGCGCGGTGGGCCCGGCCACCCCAGCGGTGGGTGGCCGGGCCCCTGAGGTCCCGCGTCGCGGTGTGCGGGAGCGGGCGGCCTCGGTGCGGGCCGCGTGCGCGGCGGAGTCGCCGGCGGGCGAGCCGTCGCGGGGCGGGCCCAGGCGGGACCGTAGCCGACCAGCACGAAGACCACAAGTTGCCCTCTTTCTCATGTTTCCCGACATCCCCCGATGTCACCGGGGGTGTGATCTCCTGGTGTCATGAGCGATCCGCTTGGGGAACGTGACATCGCCGCCGCCCCGCTCGGGGTGGTGGCGCGCGCGGCGGAGCCGTACCTGGCGAGCCTGCCGGACCGTCCCGTCCATGACCGGGGGCAGGACCCGCTCCTGGACGAGCTGGACGGGCCGCTTCCGGACACGGGGGACGGCGCGGTGGCCGCGGTCGAGCGGCTGGTGCGGATCGGCACCCGGGCGGCGACGCACTCGTCCGGGCCGCGGTTCTTCCACTTCGTGGTGGGCGGGTCGACGCCCGCGGCGATGGCCGGCGACTGGGCGGCGTCGCTGCTCGACCAGGCGGCCGGGCTGTGGCTGACGTCGCCGCTGGCGGCACGGGCGGAGACGGTGGTCCTGCGCTGGCTGAAGGAGCTGTTCGGCCTGCCCGCGGGGTTCGGGGGCGTGCTGACGCCGAGCGCCACGCTCGCGCACGTGGCGGGCCTGGCGGCCGCGCGGCAGTGGTGGGCGGACGGGCACGGCGTGGACGTCGCGTCGCGGGGGCTGGCGGGGCTGCCGGAGATGCCGGTGTTCAGCAGCGGGCTCGTGCACGTCAGCACGCGCAAGGCGCTGCAGATCCTCGGCTGCGGCCGCGACACCCTGAGGACGTTCGCCCGCGACGACGCCGGGCGGGTCGATCTGGAGGCGATGGACGCGGCGCTCGCCGGGGCGGGCGGGCGCGCGGTGATCGTGGCGAACCTCGGCGAGGTGGACACGGGCGACAGCGACCCGGTCGCCGAGCTGGCGGATCTCGCGGAGCGGCACGGGGCCTGGCTGCACGTGGACGGCGCGTTCGGGCTGTTCGCGGCCCTCAGCCCGCGGACGGCCCATCTCGCGCGGGGCGTCGAGAGGGCGGACTCGGTGACGGCGGACGGCCACAAGTGGCTGAACGTGCCGTACGAGAGCGGGTTCTCGTTCGTGCGCGATCCGGCGTCGCTGAGCCGGGCGTTCGGGGCGTGGGGCGCGGCGTACCTGCCGGACGCCGACGAGGAGCGGGTCAACTACAACATGCTCGGCCCGGAGTCGTCCCGCCGCGCGCGGGCGCTGCCGATCTGGGCGACGCTGCGGGCGTACGGGCGGGACGGGTACCGGGAGATGGTGGAGCGTCACCTCGACGTGGCCGCCCATCTGGGCGGGCTCGTCGAGGCGGCGCCCGACCTGGAGCTGCTCGCCCCGGTGCGGCTGTGCGTCGTGTGCTTCCGGTACCGCCCGGACGGCGTCCCTGAGGAGGACCTGGACGGGTTGAACGCGCGCCTGGGCGAGGCGCTGCTGGCGGACGGCCGCGTCTACGCGGGTACCAGCACCTACCGGGGCATGACGGTGTTCCGCCCGGCTCCGCTCAACTGGCGGACGACGAAGGCCGACGTGGAGCGGCTGGTGGACGTGCTCCGGGAGCTCGGCGCCCGCGTCGCCGGGTGATCGGCTCCCCCGGTCCGCTCAGCCGTTCCACGGCACGCTCTCGTCGAGCTCGTCGAAGGTCTGGGTGAGGCTGTACCAGCAGCCGGAGTCGTCCCGGAAGATCGCCTCGATCCCGTACGGGCGCTTCTGGGGCGGGTGGACGAACTCGACGCCCCGGGCCGACAGGCGCTCGTACTCGGCCTGGCAGTCGTCGGTGTTGAAGGCTCCGGCGCCGAGGACGCCCTTGGCGATGAGGGCCCGCATCTGGGCGGCGGAGTCGGGGTCCATGGTGGGCGGGCCGGGGATCATGAGGGCGAGGCTCAGTTCGGGCTGGTCCTTGGCGCCGACGGTGATCCACCGCATGCCGCCCTCGCCGAGCGTCATGTCGTCGCGGACCTCCAGGCCGAGCTTGTCGGTGAAGAACTCCTTGGCCGAGTCCTGGTCGAGCACCCAGACGGTGGCCAGCCCGAGGTTGGTGATCATGCCGTGTCTCCTTCGGTGAACGGGGTCGATGCGTTCACGCTAGGGCGCGGCGGGCGGCCCGGGCTTCTCCGTTATTGCTGCTTGCGGAAGCCGCCCGCCCAGAACATCACGAAGCATCCGGGGATGGCGGAGGTGGCGCCGGCGCGGGCGCGCCTGCGGAACTCGGTGGGCGTCGTCCCGGTCTGCTGCTTGAAACGGGTGCAGAACGTGCCGAGGCTGGTGAAGCCGACCTGCACGCAGATCTCGGTGACGGTCAGGTTGGCGGTGCGCAGCAGGTCCTGCGCGCGTTCGATGCGGCGGCGGGTGAGGTAGGCGCCGGGCGTCTCGCCGTAGACCTCGCGGAACAGCCGGACGAAGTGGTAGCGCGAGTACCCGGCGCGGGCGGCGACGGCGGAGACGTCCAGCGGCTCGGCCCACTCGCGGTCCATGGCGTCGCGGGCGAGCCTCATCCGGCGCAGCACGCCGGTGTCCCGGGTGGGCGGCGTGCCCGTCCGAACGGTTCCCATGGCCCGATGCTGGCACACCGCACCGACAGGAAACCGGCCGCCGGCCGGTGAAGACTGCGCGCGGAGCAGGGCCCCGGAGAAGATCCTCCAGGGCCCTGCTCCGCGCTTGCCGGGTCAGGCGATCGGGCGCGCCGTCGGCGGGATCGGGTACGGCAGGTCCGTCCGGCCGCCGAGGTAGGCGTCGACGCCGTGCGCGGCGGCGCGGCCCTCGGCGATGGCCCAGACGATCAGGGACTGGCCGCGGCCCATGTCGCCCGCGGCGAACACGCCGTCCACGGACGTGCGGTAGTCGCGGTCGCGGACCACGTTGCCGCGCTGGTCCAGCTCGACGCCGAGCTGCTCCAGCAGCCCCTCGCGCTGCGGGCCGAGGAAGCCCATGGCCAGCGTCACCAGCTCGGCGGGGATCTCCCGCTCGGTGCCCTCGACGGGCGCGAACCCCGTCTGCGGGCCGCCGACCTCCACCAGCCTCAGCGCGCGGACGTTGCCGTCGGCGTCGCCGAGGAACTCGGTGGTGGACACGGCGTACACGCGGTCGCCGCCCATGTCGGCGAGCTCCTCGTGGGCGCTTTCCACCTTGAACAGCATCGGGTACGTCGGCCACGGCTGGCCGTCGGGGCGCTCCTGCGGCGGCCGCGGCATGATCTCCAGCTGGGTGACCGACGCGGCGCCCTGCCGGATCGCGGTGCCGATGCAGTCGGCGCCGGTGTCGCCGCCGCCGATGACGACGACGTGCTTGCCCTCGGCCGAGATGGGCGACTCGTCGTAGTCGCCCTCCTGCGCCTTGTTCGAGGGCGGCAGGTACTCCATCGCCTGGTAGACGCCCTTGAGCTCCCGTCCCGGGACGGGCAGGTCGCGCCACGCGGTGGCGCCGCCCGCCAGGACCACGGCGTCGTGGGACGCGCGCAGGTCGTCCGCGGTGATGTCGACGCCCACGTTCACCGAGGTCCGGAAGTCGGTGCCCTCGGCGCTCATCTGGGCGAGGCGCCGGTCGAGGTGCCGCTTCTCCATCTTGAACTCGGGGATGCCGTAGCGCAGCAGGCCGCCGATGCGGTCGGCGCGCTCGTACACCGTGACGTCGTGGCCGGCGCGGGTGAGCTGCTGGGCGGCGGCGAGGCCCGCGGGCCCCGAGCCGACCACCGCGACCTTCCGGCCGGTCTGGACGGCCGGCGGCTGCGGGCGCACCCAGCCCTCCGCGAACGCCCGGTCGATGATCTCGACCTCGACCCGCTTGATCGTCACCGGGTCCTGGTTGATGCCGAGGACGCAGGCGCTCTCGCACGGGGCCGGGCACAGCCTCCCGGTGAACTCCGGGAAGTTGTTGGTGGCGTGCAGCCGCTCGACGGCCTCCTGCCAGTCCTTGCGGTAGACGAGGTCGTTCCACTCGGGGATGAGGTTGCCGAGCGGGCAGCCCTGGTGGCAGAACGGGATGCCGCAGTCCATGCAGCGGCTCGCCTGCTTCTCCAGACGGTCCTTGCCGAAGTCCTCGTAGACCTCCGACCAGCTCCTGATCCGCACGTCGACCGGGCGGCGCTTCGGGAGCTCCCGCCGGACGGTGAGGAAACCCTTCGGGTCAGCCATGTTGGAAGTCCCCCTCTCTCAGCTCTGCGCCGCGGCCATGACGGCCTCGTCGACGTCGCGTCCCTCTGCCTCGGCCTGGGCCATCGCGTCCAGGACCCGCCGGTAGTCGCGCGGCATGATCTTGGTGAAGCGGGAGGCGGCGGCGTCCCAGTCCTCCAGCAGCCGCCGCGCCACCGCCGAGCCGGTCTCGGCCAGGTGCCGCTCGGTCAGCGCCCGGACGGACTCGACGTCCGCGGCGTCCAGCGGCACCAGGTCGACCATCTCGCCGTTGACCCGCTCGGGCACCAGGTCCAGGACGTAGGCGATGCCGCCGGACATGCCGGCCGCGAGGTTGCGCCCCGTCCGGCCGAGGATCACCGCGCGGCCGCCGGTCATGTACTCGCAGGCGTGGTCGCCGACGCCCTCGACGACGGCGGTGGCGCCGGAGTTGCGGACGCAGAACCGCTCGCCGACGACCCCGCGGGCGAACAGCTCGCCGGACGTGGCCCCGTAAAGGATCACGTTGCCGCCGATGATCTGCTCCTCGGCGGCGAAGGCCGCGTCCCGCGCAGGACGCAGCGTCACCCGCCCGCCGGACAGGCCCTTGCCGACGTAGTCGTTGGCGTCGCCGACGAGCCGCAGGGTGACGCCGCGCGGCATGAACGCGCCGAAGGAGTTGCCCGCCGAACCGGTGAAGGTGACGTCGATGGTGTCGTCGGGCAGCCCGCCGCCGCCCCACTTCTTGGTCACCTCGTGGCCGAGCATGGTCCCGACCGTCCGGTTGACGTTGCGGATCGGCAGTTCCAGCCGCACCGGGTCGCCGAAGGAGATCGCGCCCTCGGCGAGCTGGATCAGCGTGTTGTCCAGGGCCTTCTCCAGCCCGTGGTCCTGCTCGACCGTCCGGTGCAGGGCCGCGCCCTCCGCCAGCGCCGGGACGTGCAGGATCGGCGCCAGGTCGAGGCCGGCGGCCTTCCAGTGCTCGACCGCCTCGCGGGTGTCGATCATCTCGACGCGGCCGATCGCCTCGTCCAGCGACCGGAACCCGAGGGCCGCGAGGTACTCGCGGACCTCCTCGGCGACGAACTCGAAGAAGTTCACCACGAACTCGGGCTTGCCGGAGAACCGCTGCCGCAGCACGGGGTTCTGGGTGGCGACGCCGACCGGGCAGGTGTCCAGGTGGCAGACCCGCATCATGATGCAGCCCGACACCACCAGCGGCGCGGTCGCGAAACCGTACTCCTCCGCGCCGAGCAGCGCCGCGACGACCACGTCGCGGCCGGTCTTCATCTGCCCGTCGGTCTGCACGACGATGCGGTCGCGCAGCCCGTTCAGCAGCAGCGTCTGCTGGGTCTCGGCGAGGCCGAGCTCCCACGGCGCGCCCGCGTGCTTGAGCGACGTCAGCGGGGACGCGCCCGTCCCGCCGTCGTGCCCCGAGATGAGCACCACGTCGGCGTGGGCCTTGGACACCCCGGCCGCGACCGTGCCGACGCCGACCTCGGAGACGAGCTTGACGTGCACGCGCGCCGCCGGGTTGGCGTTCTTCAGGTCGTGGATGAGCTGCGCCAGGTCCTCGATCGAGTAGATGTCGTGGTGCGGCGGCGGCGAGATGAGGCCGACGCCCGGGGTGGAGTGCCGCGTCTTGGCGATCCACGGGTAGACCTTGTGGCCGGGCAGCTGGCCGCCCTCGCCGGGCTTGGCGCCCTGCGCCATCTTGATCTGGATGTCGTCGGCGTTGGTGAGGTACTCCGAGGTCACGCCGAACCGGCCGGAGGCCACCTGCTTGATCGCGCTGCGCCGCAGGTCGCCGTTCTCGTCCGGGACGAAGCGCGCCGGGTCCTCGCCGCCCTCGCCGGTGTTGGACTTGCCGCCGAGGCGGTTCATCGCGATCGCGAGGGTCTCGTGCGCCTCAGCCGAGATGGAGCCGTAGGACATCGCGCCGGTGGAGAACCGCTTGACGATCTCCGATACCGGCTCGACCTCCTCGATCGGCACCGGCTCGCGCTCGCCCTCGCGGAGCCGGAACAGCCCGCGGAGCGTCATCAGCTTCTCGGCCTGCGAGTCGACCTTGGAGGTGTACTCCTTGAAGATCTCGTAGCGGCGGGTGCGGGTGGCGTGCTGGAGCTTGAACACCGTGTCCGGGTTGAACAGGTGCGGCTCGCCCTCGCGGCGCCACTGGTACTCGCCGCCGACCTCCAGGGTGCGGTGCGCCAGGTCGTTGCCGCGCGGCGGGTACGCGCGCGCGTGCCGCTCGGCGACCTCGCGGGCCAGCACGTCGAAGCCGACGCCGCCGAGCCGCGAGGTGGTGCCGGTGAAGCACCGCGCCACCACGTCCGCACCGAGCCCGATCGCCTCGAAGATCTGCGCGCCGGTGTAGGACGCGACCGTCGACACGCCCATCTTCGACATGATCTTCAGGACGCCCTTGCCGTAGGCCTTCACCAGGTTCCGGCCGGCCTTGGCCGGGTCCGTCCCCTCGATCACGCCGCCGCGCACGAGGTCCTCGACGGTCTCGATCGCCAGGTACGGGTTGATCGCGGACGCGCCGTACCCGATGAGCAGCGCCATGTGGTGGCACTCGCGGGCCTCGCCCGTCTCGATCACCAGGCCGACCTGGGTGCGGGTCTTCTCCCGGATCAGGTGGTGGTGCACGGCGCCGGTCAGCAGCAGCGACGGGATCGCGGCGCGGGCCGAGTCGGCGCCGCGGTCCGACAGCACGATGATCCGCGCGCCGGCCTCGATGGCCCGGCTGACCTCGGAGTTGATCTCCTCCAGGCGCGCCTGCAGGGCCTCTCCCCCGCCGGCGACGTCGTACAGGCCCTGCACGACGTGCGCGGCCAGGTGCGGCAGCGACCCCTCGTCGTCGATGTGGATGATCTTGGACAGTTCGTCGTTGTCCAGGATCGGGGTGGGCAGCACCAGGCGCCGGCACGAGTCCGGGCCGGGGTCCAGCAGGTTGCCCTCCGGGCCGAGCGTGGACTGCAGCGAGGTGACGAGCTCCTCGCGGATCGCGTCCAGCGGCGGGTTCGTGACCTGCGCGAACAGCTGCTTGAAGTAGTCGAACAGCAGCCGCGGGCGCTCGGAGAGCACCGCGATCGGGGTGTCGGTGCCCATCGACCCGATCGGCTCCGCGCCCGTCCGCGCCATCGGCGTCAGGATGATCCGCTGCTCTTCGAGCGTGTAGCCGAACGTCTGCTGCCGCCGGACCAGCGTCTCGTGGGTCGGGATCTCCCGCTCGCGCTGCGGCAGCTCCTCGAACCGGACCAGGCCCTCGTGCAGCCACTCCCCGTACGGGTGCTCGGCGGCCAGCTCGGCCTTGACCTCGTCGTCCTCGACGATCCGCCCGGCGGCGGTGTCGACGAGGAAGATCTTGCCGGGCTGCAGGCGGCCCTTGCGGACGACCTTGGCGGCGGGGATGTCGAGCACGCCGGCCTCGCTGGCCAGCACGACCAGGCCGTCGTCGGTCACCCAGTACCGGCCCGGGCGCAGCCCGTTGCGGTCCAGGACGGCGCCGACGACGGTGCCGTCGGTGAAGCTGACGCTGGCGGGGCCGTCCCACGCCTCCATCAGCGTGGAGTGGAACTCGTAGAACGCCCGCCGCTCGGCGTCCATCTCGGTGTGGTTCTCCCACGCCTCCGGGATCATCATCAGCACCGCGTGCGGCAGCGACCGGCCGCCCAGGTGCAGCAGCTCCAGGCACTCGTCGAACGACGCGGTGTCGGACGCCTCGATGTCGATCACCGGGAAGATCCGGGAGATGTCGCCGGGCAGCAGGTCGGACTTCAGCAGCGCCTCGCGGGCCCGCATCCAGTTCCGGTTGCCCTTCACGGTGTTGATCTCGCCGTTGTGGGCGATGAACCGGTACGGGTGCGCCAGCTCCCAGGCCGGGAAGGTGTTCGTCGAGAACCGCGAGTGGACCAGCGCGATCGCGCTGGTGAAGCGGCGGTCCGACAGGTCGGGGAAGAACGGCTCCAGCTGCGGGGTCGTCAGCATCCCCTTGTAGACGATCGTGCGGCTGGACAGGCTCGGGAAGTAGACCCGCACGTCCTGCTCGGCGCGCTCGCGCATGCAGAACACGGCGCGGTCCAGCTCCAGGCCGGTCCTGCCCTCGTGCGGGCCGCCGTCCGCGGGGGCGACGAACAGCTGCGCGAAGTGCGGCATCACCCGGCGGGCGGCCGGGCCCGTGAAGCGCGGGTCGTGCGGGAGCTCGCGCCAGCCGAGGACCGTCAGACCCTCCTCCACGCACAGCGTCTCGACGTGGGCGACCGCGGCGGCGCGCTCGTCGCCGTCCGCGGGGAGGAACGCGATGCCGGCCGCGTAGCCGCCGGCCGCGGGGAGCGGGAAGTCGCAGACCTCGCGGAAGAACGCGTCCGGGATCTGGACGAGGATGCCGACGCCGTCGCCGTCGTCCGGCTCCGCGCCGACGGCCCCTCGGTGGTCCAGGTTCTTCAGGACGTCCAGGGCGTTCTGGACGATGTCGTGGCTCTTGCGTCCGTGCAGGTCGGCGACCATGCCGACGCCGCAGGCGTCATGCTCGTTGGCCGGGTCGTACAGGCCTTGCGGCTGGGGGCGGCCCGGTGCACGGCCATCAGGTGTGAGGGCAGCAGCAGCCATCAACCCTCCCGTCGTCGTGTCACTGCTTCGATGTCAGTGCGGCACGGGACGACGTTGGCCCTGCTGCGGTGAGATGACATTACATCACTGCCGGGATCATGCCCGACTGCACCAGATCGCGAAACTTCTTCGTGGCGATCGGGCGCGCGTCATCTCGGATTGGTTTAGACCAGGCTACCGGCTGGGCCCGGAAGCCGAACGCCGTGACCTCGGTGAGGCTCATCACCGGTACGCGATGTTTACGGCGCTCCGCCGAAGACCTACCGAAAAGCGCCCTTCCCCAAACCCCGGGCGGACCTCGGGCCGCGGGACGGGCTCAGCCGGTCCCGCGGGCCGCGCGGACGAGCACCGCCGGGGCCTTGCCGCCCTCGATCAGCAGCGACAGCAGGGTCTCGTCCTTCTCGTCGCCCTTGCCGTCCAGGCGCTGCGCCCACGACACCACCGCGAAGTGCCCCATCGCGAGGCCCCGCGCCATCCCGAAGCCCCGTCCGAACCGGTCCAGCGGCGCGGGCGCCTCCAGCGGCCGGACGAAACCCGCGCCGATCGTGGTCTCCAGCCTGGCCACGAACCGGTCGGCGTCCGCCGACCCGGCGAGGTTGAACACGACGACGGCCAGCGCGTAGCCGTGCTCGGTGTCGGAGTAGATCCCGCGCGCCGCCTGCGTGCAGCCGCCCTTGGCGAGCTCCTCGCCGACGGACCCGCCCCACACGGCCGCGGCGCAGTCGCCGTCGAGCCGCTTGGCGCGCAGCTTCACCGAGACCTTCCCGTCCGGAAGGGGCAGCTTCGCCGCCGAGGACGGGAACGCCTCGCCCTCGGTGAGGGGCTGGGGATCGGCACTGCGGTTCGCGATCCCGGCATAGGCGGAGCTGGACGGCGAATTGGAGTAGGAGGTCGGCGACGGGCCCGTCCCGGCGGGCCGCCCGATCGGCGCGCCGCCCGCGTCCCGGGTCTTGGCGCCGGAGTCGCCACCGCCGCTCAGGACGACGGCGCCGACGCCCAGCAACATCAACACGCCCAGCACGGCCGCCGCACCGAAGTACAGCTTCGGGTTCGGCTTGCCCGCGCCCCGTGGCGCGGCCTGCCGGCGGTCAGGCGCGGCGGGACGCCCCGGGGGCCTGCCTGCGTTCTTCGCCTGCCCGCGCTTGGCCTTGCCACCGGCCTTGCGGCCGGCCTCGCCGTCGGCCTTTCGGCCGGTCTTGCCATCGGCCTTTCGGCCGGTCTTGCCGCGTTTCTCCGGCCGCCTGGAACGGGCCTGGCCGCCGGGACGACCCTCCGGCGGGAGGGCGGCGCGGGCGTCCTCCGCCGCGAACGCGTCGTCCTGGACGGCGTCCTCATACGGAGCGTCCCCGTAT
Source organism: Actinomadura sp. NPDC048021 (assembly GCF_040653135.1). Lineage (NCBI taxonomy): Bacteria > Bacillati > Actinomycetota > Actinomycetes > Streptosporangiales > Thermomonosporaceae > Actinomadura > Actinomadura sp. NPDC048021. Next base: position 35,679 of record NZ_JBEZJQ010000021.1, on the reverse strand, counting down.
TGGGGGTCGCCGTACTGCGCGTCGCCGTACTGAGCGTCCCCGTACTGGGCGCCGCTGTACTGGGCGTCCTCGTAGGGGGCGTCGTCGTAGGGCGTCCGCGGTGGCGGCGGGGCGGGGCGTTCCCGGCGCGCCCCGGTGCGGCGGGGCGGCGGCGTCCGGCGCGGGCCGCCCGACCGGGACTGCGCGGTCCGGCGCGCGGGAGGCTGCCGGCGGCCCGGGCGGCTCACCGGAGGCCGCCCCGAGCCGCCGCGGCGGTGCTCATCGGGATCCACGACCGCGCAGACTACTCGCCGCCGGCGGGCGGCGCGCCCGCACCCGGCCGGATCACTGCCCGGTCTTCCCGCCGGAGACCAGGTCGAGGCGCCCGTACAGGAAGTCGGCGGCGTTCTCGATGGCCAGGCTCACATCGATCATCTCGTTCAGCGAGGCGGGCTGCGCGCCGCCGGCCCGCTCCACCCAGGTGACCACGGCGTAGTGGCCGTAGGTCTTGGTGTAGGCGGCGGTGAAGCCCGGCCCGAATGCCGGGACGCCCTTCGGCTGCAGCGGGGACACCCAGCCGGCGGCGGTCGCCGGCTCCAGGTCGCGGAGGATCTGCTTGACGCCCTCCTCGCTCACGAGGTTGATCACGGCGAACTGGCCGACGTGCCTCTTGTCGGCGCTGACGTAGGCCGCGCGGGCGATCTGGGTGCACTGGTACTTGGCGAGGTCGCCCTGCAGCCGGCCGCCCCAGGTGGCGGTCTTGCAGTCGGCGCTCAGCTGGGACTCGGCCAGCGTGAACGTGTACTTGCCCGACTTGAGCGTCTTGGTGGAGAACGCCTCGCCCTCGGTGATCGGACGGGGGTCGTTCGAGCGGGAGGCGAGCTTGGCGAAGCCCTCGCCGAGGTAGTCCGGCGCGTACGCGGTCGGCACCGCGCGCTGCTGCGGCTTCGCCTCGTCGCCGCCGCCGGTCAGCAGGACCACCGCGACCACCGCGACGATCACAGCGACCAGCGCGGCGGCCGCGCCCAGCAGCAGCTTCGGACTGGGGAGCTTGCGGCCGGACTTGTCCTCCGGCCAGAAGTCCCGCCGGCGGCCCTCGGCGGCCTCGGCGGAACCGGTGTCAGAAGCCTCGATCACAGCCCCGGAGCTTAGCGGTCCGGATCCCCCTCGCGCGGCCAAAAGGGTGTTTCGCCCAGATTCCTTGGGGCTACAGCCCGTTACTGCCGATCAGTGCGCCGAACCCGTAGGTGATCAACGCCGCGGCGGCGCCGAACAGCAGCTGCCGCGACCCGCCGAACCACCACGCCCGGGCCGTGATCCGCGACACCAGCGCCCCGGCGCAGAAGAGCCCGAGCGCCGCGATGCCCGCCGCGGGCCACAGGCTGGTCGCGCCCAGCAGGTACGGCAGCACCGGCAGCAGCGCGCCGACCGCGAACGACAGGAACGACGAGCCCGCCGCCAGGACCGGCGAGGGCAGGTCGCCGAGCGTCACCCCGAGTTCCTCCCGGGTGTGCACCTCCAGGGCCTCCTCGGGGTCGCGCGACAGCTGCCGCGCGACCTCGGCGGCCGTCTCGGGGTCGACGCCGCGCGCCTCGAAGACCTCGGCCAGCTCCCGCTGCTCGGCCACCGGGTGGCGGGCCAGCTCCAGCCGCTCCACCTCGATCTCCGCCTGCGCCAGCTCCGACTGGGAGGCGACCGAGATGTACTCCCCCGCCGCCATCGAGAACGCACCCGCCGCCAGCCCCGCCAGGCCCGCCAGCAGCACGACCTTCTGGGTCGCCTGGCCGCCCGCGACCCCGGCGATCAGGGCGAAGTTGGAGACCAGCCCGTCCATCGCGCCGAACACCGCGGGCCGCAGCCAGCCGCCGGTGACGTCCCGGTGCTGGTGGTGCTGCTCCGGCCGCACGCCGTGCTTCTCATCTGTGTCGGACACCGTCGCCGTTTCCTACTTCCCGTCCTTGACGGGCTCCCCCTTCTCCACCCGGTCGTGGGCGGTGGCACCGTCAGCCTCATTCTCCCCGGCTTCGTCCTCCGCCTCGGCGGCGGGGGTCTCGGTGCGGGCCCCGGCCTCGGGCTCGGCCTCGGGGTCGCTCTCGGGCTCGGGCTCGGGGTCGGCCTCGGGCTCGGCCGGCTCGTCGGCCTTCGCCTCCGGTGCGGGACCCTCCTCAGGGGCCTCGGGGGCCTCGGGGGCGGGCTCGGGCTCCTCGGAGGACGTCGCCTCCGGCTCCCCGCCGTCCGCCTCGGGCGCCGCCTCCGGCTCCCCGGCCGCCGGGGCGGGCTCCTCGGTCTCCGGGGCCGCGGCCTCGGCCACCTCGTCCTGCGCCGCAGGCTCCTCGGCCGGTTCCTCGTCCGCATGCCCCGCGGCGGCCACGGCGGTGGTGCCGTCCGGCTCCTCGGCCGTCGCCTCGGGTTCCGCCGCGGCGGGGGCGGCGGACGGCGCGGCCGCCGCCGGGGCGCCGACGTTCTCCGGGCCGGTGCGCCCGCGGGCCAGGTACAGGTAGGCGACCGCGCCGGCGAAGACGACGATGGACGTCCAGTCGTTGAGCCTCAGCCCGAGGACGTGGTGGGCGTCGTCGATGCGCAGCGCCTCGATCCAGCCGCGCCCGACGGTGTAGGCGGCGACGTAGAGGGCGAAGGCGCGCCCGTGCGTGAGCTTGTAGCGGCGGTCGGCCCAGATCACCAGGATCGCGACGCCGATGCACCACAGCGACTCGTACAGGAACGTCGGATGGTAGGTGGCGACGTCGGCGTACTTGGGGTCGAGGCCGGGCCCGCCGTCCAGCATCGGCCGGTGGTTCTCGTCGATCTTCAGTGCCCAGAAGGTGTCCAGCGGGCGGCCGTACAGCTCCTGGTTCCAGTAGTTGCCCCAGCGGCCGATCGCCTGCGCGAGCGCGATGCCCGGGGCCACCGCGTCGCCGAGCGCCAGCACCGAGATCCCCCGCCGCCGGCAGCCGATGATCGCGCCGACCGCGCCGAGCGCGACGGCGCCCCAGATGCCGAGGCCGCCCTTCCAGACCTCCAGGGCCCGGATCGGGTCGCCGCCCTCCCCGAAGTAGCGCTGGTAGTCGGTGACCACGTGGTAGAGCCGCCCGCCGACCAGGCCGAACGGCACCGCCCACACGGCCACGTCGATGATCACGCCGGGGGTGCCGCCCTTGGCGGCCCAGCGGCGCTCGCCCAGCCAGACCGCGGCGACGATGCCAAGGATGATCATGATGGCGTAGGCGCGCAGCGGCACGGGGCCGAGGTGCCAGACGCCCTGCGAGGGACTCGGTATGTAGGCGACCGGGTGCATGACCGTTGACGTTACCGCCTCCGGGGCACAGCGCGCGCCTCCTCTAGGACCGCGACGAGATCGTCATCATCGCGGCCCCCTCGCCGGAGCGCCCCGCCGTGCCGCCGGACTGCGTGCTCCCCGGCTGGGGCGTGCCGCCGCCGGCCTCCGCGACGGCCTTCCTGAGGTCGTCCGGCGAGGCCAGGGCGTCGTTGCCGACCTTCCTGCCGTTCAGCGCGAGGTACGGGGTCGCGTCGACGCCCGCCCGCCCGGCCTGGGCGCTCGCCTGGTCCACCGTTTTGATCTTCTGGTCGCCGCGGACGCAGGCGCCGAAGGAGGGGTCGGTGACCCCCAGCTGCTCGCCCCACCTGACGAGGTCGCCGGTGGAGAAGCCCGTGTCGCCCTCGGGCGGCTGCTCGGCGTAGAGCTTGTCGTGGTAGGCGACCCAGTGGTCGGCGGGCATGCAGGCGGCGGCGTTCGCGGCCCGCCGGGAGTTCGACATCAGCGGGTCCTGCTGGAAGAGCTGGAACGGCCGGTAGACGACCCTGACCTTGCCCTGCGCGGCGAGCTCCTTCATCGTCGCGCCGACCCGCTCCTCCATGGCCTTGCACGCGGGGCACTGGAAGTCCTCCCAGACGTCCAGGACCGGGGAGGAGACCCCCGGCTGCGCCATGGCGACCGACCCGTCCTGCTGGCGGGCGGCGGGCGCCAGCGCGCCCTTGTAGGAGTTCTGGAGGGGCTTCTCGCCGGTCCGGGACAGCGCGACGACGACCACCACGACCGCGACCGCCGCCACGGTGAGGGCGCCGAGGGCGACGAGCAGCGCCCGCCGGCGCCGGCGCCGGACCGCGGCCCGCGTCCGTTCGTCCGCGAGCCGCTTGCGCGCGGACGGTTCCCTGCCCTGCTCGCTCATCGATCCCCCGATCGCTACTCTGCGTGTTGGTGAGCGTCTACGAGAGTAGCGGGCAAGGCCCCGCCGGACGGCGGAAAAGCGCCACGCCGCGCCGTCCCGGGAGGGGACGGCGCGGCGTGGCGCTTCGGCGTTCAGGCGTCCTGGACGCGGCCGGTCACTTGCTGGCGGCGGCCGCGGCGTCGATCGCCGCCCGCAGCCCGGCGGGGTTCATGAACTGCGTCTGGTCGAGCTGCTTGCCGTTCAGGAAGACGCTCGGGGTGCCCTGGACGCCGCGGTCCTGGAGGGCGTACTTGGTCATCGCGTCGACCGTCGACTTCTTCTGCTCGTCCCGCACGCACTTCTCGAAGTTCGGGTCGGTGACGCCGACGTCCTTGCCCCACTTGACGAGGTCGTCGGGCGAGAAGCCCTTCTCGCCCTCGGGGGGCTGGAACTTGAAGAGCGCGTCGTGGTAGGAGACCCACTGGCCGGCGGGCACGCACAGCGCCGCCTCGGCCGAGCGCAGCGAGTTGATCCGGACGGGGTCCTTCTGCTGCCCGAACAGGTGGAACGGCCGGTAGACGACCTTGACCTTGCCCTGCTGGGCGAGCTGCTGGACGGTCTTGCCGGTGGCGGCCTCGAACTGCTTGCAGATCGGGCACTGGAAGTCCTCGAAGATCTCCAGTTCCGGCTTGCTCACCCCGGACTGCGCCATGAGGATGGAGCCGTCGGCCTGGCGGCTGACGGGGGCGAGCGCGCCCTGGTGCACCTCGGCCCTGCCGTTCTTGTTCTTCTGGTCGATGATGAGGACGGTCGCGACCACGACCACCGCCACGACCACCACCGACCCGAGGACGATGGCGAGCAGCCGCCGCTGCTTCTCCCGCGCCGCCTGCCGCTTGCGCTCGGCGGCCAGGCGCTCCCTCGCGGACCGCTCTCGTGCGGCCTTGCTCATTGGTTCTCCTATAGCGTGCGGACCCGCGCCGGCAGAGTGCGGCGCGCTACGACGGCGAGACTAGTCGACCTGGCCGACCCGCCGGAATTCGTCGGCCAGGACGAGGAGGAACAGCAGGACGGTGATGACGTGGACGCCGGTGCACCACAGGCAGATCTTGTGCAGGAGCGCCAGCTCCACGGTCACCAGGTAGACCACGAACAGCACGCCCACCGCGACGGACGCGATCCGTCCCCAGCGCAGCGGCGGCCAGGTCGACCGCAGCGCCCACGGCGTCATCAGCGCGCCGAACGCCAGGAAGAACGCCAGGCCGTACAGCGGCATCGGGAGGCCCGCCAGGGTGGAGTACTCGCTGGTGGTGACGGCGTGGCAGTCAACGGTCCTGGACGCCGAGCACACCAGGGCGCCCTCGTCGTAGTGCGAGATCGTGAGGTACACGGAGATGCCGAACCCGGCGAGGGTCAGCACCCACGCCGTGATCTGGAGCCACGCGGGGGGCAGCGGTTGCCGCACGGCCCCGGCCCGGCTCTTCACCGTCATCTCTTGCGTCATCGTGTTCCTCCCGGGACCGCCTGTGCCGGCGACCACACCCTATTGGCTGCCGGCGGTCCCACAAGCCTTCAACTCGGGTGAGGGCGCGGCGAGTTCCCGCGACCTGGCGGGACGTCCGGGCGGAGCCGGGTTTCGCCGGTCCCGCGCGGACGCCCCGGGCTGTCCGGAATGATCAGCGGACGTGCCGCACGCCCGCGGCGAGCTCCTCAGTGAGCTCCCGGACCCCGGCGAGACCGGAGGCGAGGTCGGGGGCGTCCAGCAGGCGGCGGATGAACGCCGATCCGACGATCACGCCGTCGGCGAACCCGGCGACCTCGGCGGCCTGGGCGCCGGTGCCGACGCCGAGGCCGAGGCCGACCGGCAGGCCCGTGCCGTCCTCGTCCACGACGGCGCGGGTCCGCTCGACCAGCCGCTGGGCGCCGGTGTCGAGGGCGGAGCGGGCGCCGGTGACGCCCATCAGCGAGGCCGCGTAGACGAAGCCGCGGCACGCCCGGGTGATCGTCCCGATGCGCTCGTCGGTGGAGCTGAGCGCGACGAGGAACACGCGGTCGAGGCCGTGGGCGTCGGACGCCTCCAGCCACGGCCCGGCCTCCTCGGGCGAGAGGTCGGGCGTGATCAGGCCGGATCCGCCGGCGGAGGCGAGGTCGCGGGCGAACCGGTCGACGCCGTAGTGGTCGACCGGGTTCCAGTACGTCATCACGAGGACCGGGACGCCGGTGGCCGCGACGGCCTCGACCGTGCGGAACACGTCGGCGACGCGGACGCCGCCGACGAGCGCCCGGTGGACGGCGTCCTGGATGGTGGGGCCGTCCATCATCGGGTCGGTGTAGGGCAGGCCGATCTCGATGACGTCGCAGCCCGCGTCCACCATCGTCCTGGCCGCCTGCACGGCGCCCTCGTAGCTGGGGAACCCCGCGGGCAGGTATCCGACGAGGGCGGCGCGCCCGTCGGCCCTGGCCTTGTCGTAGGCGATCCGGGCGCTCACGCGTTCTCTCCCTCGGGCATCAGGCCGAAGAAGGCGGCGGCCGTGTGCATGTCCTTGTCACCCCGTCCGGACAGGCAGACGACGATCGTGGCGTCCGGGCCGAGCTCCTTGCCGACCTTGAGCGCGCCGGCGAGCGCGTGCGCGGACTCGATCGCCGGGATGATGCCCTCGGTGCGGCACAGCAGCGCGAACGCCTCCATCGCCTCGGCGTCGGTGATCTCGCGGTACTCGGCGCGGCCCGTCTCGTGCAGCCACGAGTGCTCGGGACCGACGCCGGGGTAGTCGAGCCCGGCCGAGATCGAGTGGGTCTCCAGGGTCTGGCCGTCCTCGTCCTGCAGCAGGTAGGTCCGCATGCCGTGGATGACGCCGAGGGAGCCGCCGACGAGGGTCGCGGCGTGCTTGCCGGTGGCGACGCCCTCGCCGCCCGCCTCGAACCCGATCAGCCGGACGGACTCGTCGCCGACGAACGCGTGGAAGGTGCCGATCGCGTTGGAGCCGCCGCCCACGCAGGCGACGACGGCGTCCGGGAGGGCGCCGGTCATCTCCACGCACTGCCGCCTGGCCTCGACGCCGATGACGCGCTGGAAGTCGCGGACCATCACCGGGAACGGGTGCGGGCCCATCACCGAGCCGATGCAGTAGTGGGTGTCCTCGACGCTGGCGACCCAGTCGCGGAACGCCTCGTTGCAGGCGTCCTTGAGGGTGCGGCTGCCGGTCCGGACGGGGACCACCTCGGCGCCGAGCATCCGCATCCGGGCGACGTTGAGGGCCTGCCGCTCGGTGTCGACCTCGCCCATGTAGACGGTGCAGCTCAGGCCGAGCAGGGCCGCGGCGGTGGCGGTGGCGACGCCGTGCTGGCCGGCGCCGGTCTCGGCGATCACGCGGGACTTGCCCATCCGCCGCGTGAGCAGCGCCTGGCCGAGCACGTTGTTGATCTTGTGGGAGCCGGTGTGGTTGAGGTCCTCGCGCTTGAGCAGCACCCGGGCTCCCGCGTGCTCGGAGAAGCGCCGGGCCTCCGTCAGCAGGCTGGGACGGCCCGCGTAGCCGGCGAGCAGGTCCTCCAGCTCGGCGACGAAGGCCGGGTCGTTCTTGGCGGTCTCGAACTCGCGAGCGAGCTCGTCCAGGGCCGCCATGAGGGCCTCGGGGGCGAAGCGCCCGCCGAAGGGGCCGAAGTGGCCCGTGGCGTCGGGCAGGGCTTCAGCACCGCGCGCGGCGGTGTCCATGGTCATGAGAAAACGCGTCCTGTCGTGGGAGAAGCGGCTGATCCGGTCACTGGGGTCCTGGACTAGCCCCGCCATCGCTCCCGGAGCGGTTCGACCTGCATGCCCGTAACCCTATCCACTCGTCGCGGGGGTGTCTCAGCCGCTCTGGCGCAGCGCCGGGTGGGCGCCGGCGGCGACGAGGTCGGCGACCGCGGCGCGCGGGTCCTTGCCGATCACGAGGCTCTCCCCGACCAGCACCGCGTCGGCGCCGCTGGAGGCGTAGGCGAGCAGGTCGTGCGGGCCCCGCACCCCGGACTCGGCGACCTTCACGACGTCCTTGGGGATGAGGGGCGCGACCCGGGCGAACACGCCGCGGTCGACCTGCAGGGTGCGCAGGTCGCGGGCGTTCACGCCGATGACCTTGGCGCCGGCGTCGACCGCGCGGGCCGCCTCCTCCTCGGTGTGCACCTCGACGAGCGGGACGAGCCCGATCGACTCGGCGCGCTCGACCAGCGAGACCAGCGCGTCCTGCTCCAGCGCGGCGACGATCAGCAGCGCCATGTCGGCGCCCGCGGCCCGCGCCTCCCACAGCTGGTAGGAGGTGACGATGAAGTCCTTGCGCAGGAGGGCGACGTCGACGTTGGCGCGGACCTCGGCGAGGTCGGCCAGGCTGCCGCCGAACCGGCGCCGCTCGGTCAGCACGCTGATCACCTTGGCGCCGCCGGCCTCGTAGTCGCGGGCGAGCGCGGCGGGGTCGGCGATCGCGGCGAGCGCGCCCTTGGACGGGCTGCTGCGCTTGACCTCGGCGATGACCGAGACGCCCTGCCCCCGCAGCGCGCCGAGCGCGTCCCTCGGGGCCGGGGCCTTCGCCGCCCGCTCCTTGAGGGCGTCGAGCGGGACCTCGCGCTGCCTGTCGGCGAGATCGGCCCGGACGCCTTCGATGATCTCGTCCAAAACGCTCAAGGTCGCAGGCCCCCTATTTCAGGTCGTTCCGTGCACCGATCGTAGCCGCCCCCTCCGACGCGTCCCGCACCCGGGAGGGCCGTGCGGTCTCCCCGCCGGCCGGGCCGCGCGCGTCAGGGCGCGAGCACGTGCGCGAACGGCAGGTTGCGCGCGATCCAGTAGACGATGAGAAGGCCGACGAACGAATACGCGACGGCCGGCTTGAACAGCGCGGACCGCATGGGCAGCCCCTGCGCGGTCCTGACCGTCCACCGCGCGTACAGGTAGCCGAAGACCGGCAGCAGGACGAAGAGCAGCGGGTTGAGGCCGAACGCGGTGCCCGCGTGCCCGTGCGCGAGCGCGTAGACGAGCCGCGTCATCCCGCACCCGGGGCAGTAGTAGCCGGTCAGCGTCAGGAAGGGGCAGCCCGGGTAGTGCCCCGGCTCGTTGGGGTCCGCCCGCAGCGCGATCACCAGGACCCCGCCGGCGACCCCGGCGAGCACGGCCGCGTGCGGCAGGAACGCTTGTGGGCGCGCGCGAGTCACGCCGTCCACCCTAGGCGTCCAGGACGTAGCCGACGCCGCGCACCGTCCTGATGGGGTTGCCTTCGCCGAGCTTGGCCCGCAGCTGGGCGACGTGGACGTCGACGGTGCGGCTTCCGGCACCGGCGCCGGGCCCCCATGCGGCGTCGAGCAGCTGCTCGCGGGTGAAGACGCGGCCTGGGTTCGCCATGAGGAATTCGAGGAGGTCGAACTCGGTGACGGTGAGGGCGACGCGGCGCTCGCCGACGAGGGCCGCCCGGTCGCGGGGTTCGAGGGCGACGCGGCCGGCGCGCAGGGGGCCGGGCGCCTCGGCGGGCGCGCCGGCGCGCAGGGCCTCGGCGACGGCGGCGACGAGGACGCGGGGCCCGAAGGGCCGCTCGACGCGGTGGTCGCCGAGGGCGCGTTCGATCATCGGGTCGAGGGGCCCGGTGACGGCGACGACGGGCGCGGGCCGGACGGTGTCGGCGACGCGCCGGTACAGGTCGACGGGCAGCGCGGTGGTGGACAGGTCCAGGACGACGACGTCGGGGCGCCGGCGCCGGGCGGCGGCAGGCGCCCGCACGGGGTCGGCCTCGATCTCGACGTCGAAGCCCTCCCGGGCGAGGTAGCGGCGTTCCAGCTCGGCGACGGCGGGGGGGGGGGGGGGGGGGGGGCCGGGCCCCCCCCCCCCCCCGCCCCCCCCCCCCCCCCCCCGCCGCCCCGCCCCGGGGCGCGCCGGGGGCGCCCGCCCGCGGCGCCG
>NZ_JBEZJQ010000021.1:0-25610 GCF_040653135.1 Actinomadura sp. NPDC048021 | reverse complement strand
GGGGTGGCCGCGCCACCCCCGGGGCGCGCGGGGGGTCCTGCCCACCCACCCCCCCCCCCCCCCCGCCACCGTCGCCGCTCACGACCGCTCGTGCGCGGTCGGGTCCTCGCCGCGGTCGAGCGACTTCCACAGTGCGGACGGATCGTCCTCCGCCGCCTTGCGCGGCGCGCTGCGCTCGTAGCGGGCCGACATGCCGGGCCACCGCGCCCCCCGCACGGCGGTGAGGATCCCACCCACCGCAAGGACGACCCCACCGGTGACCGAAACCAGCCACCAAAGATTCACATCCAGCACCGGATGCGCCCCGAGCCTCAGCAGAGCGCTCTTGTCCCCCGCGGCCGCCAGCACGCTGGACCGCTGCACACTCACGGTGGACGCGTACGCGATCCCCACACCGAACAAGGCGATGAGGACCCCGACACCCGCGCGAACCCGCCCCCGGGTCGCCAGAAGCGCGGCGAGCCCGGCGAGCCCGGCCCACCCGAGCGCCCCGGCCGCGCCCCCGAGGTCGCCACCGGTCAGATGCTGGGTGAACGGCGTGATGGCGTCCTGCGCCCGAACGGTGGCCCAGGTGCGCCCGGCGGCGAGCAGCGCGAGCCCGGCCCCCGCAGCGCACACCACCGCCGTCAACCCACGTTCACGCCCAGGCGTCATGAGCCGCGCCGCTCAGCGACCACCAAAGTGATCAATGCGACCAAACCAGACGTTCCCACGGACATGCCCCCGAGTTTATGGCAGCCCCCCGAACCCCCGCCCCCACCCCACCCACACCGACCGCGAGCCCAAGGTCCGCAAGCCCCAAAGGCCGACCCGCAACACACCAGCGCACCAAGCGCACAACGAGGCAGGCGGAGGCAGGGCACGGAGCATCCAGAGCCGGATCTGAGCCACCAAAAGCCCGTGACCGAAGCAAGCCGCCAGGCAAGCCAGCCAGCACCACCCACCGAACGTGAAGCCTACGGCGGCAGCCCAGGGCCGCCAGGCCCAAAGGGCGCCCCAGCCGCGAGCCGAGGGAGCGGCGGGCCCCGAGAGGCGGTTCGAGCCCGCAAGAACCGCTCGCGAAGCAAGCCACAAGACGAGCCGAGCCAGCCAGCACCCATCGGATGTGAGCCCCAGGGCCGCAAGGCCCGAAGGGCGCCCCCGCCGCGAGCCGAAGGTGGAGGCGAGCCGAAGGTGGAGGCGAGCCGCTAGGCGAGCCGAGCAAGACAGCACCACTCACCGGACGTGAGCCCCAGGGCCGCCAGGCCCGAAGGGCGACCCGCAGCACAACGGGCGCGCCGACCTCAGCCACCACCGCAACCACGTAACAACCTCAATGGCTGCGATCGCGTCCGAAGGCAGGTTCGAGCGAAGCGAGAACCTGATCGCGCAGCGAGCCGCAAGGCGAGACGGAGCGATGCCAGCGATCGCCCGCGTTTATCGACGATGGAGGGCCGCCAGGCCCGAAGAAGGAGAAAAACGCAATTAAACAGAGCCCGCCTCCCCCTGGCGGTGGGGGGCGGGCTCTGCCACGTACGGCTGGCGGGCGTTACAGGGGGACGACCTGGTCGGCCTGCGGGCCACGGTTGCCCTGCGTCACCTCGAACTGGACGCGCTGGTTCTCGTCCAGGCTGCGGTAGCCGGAACTCTGGATGGCCGAGTAGTGCACGAAGACGTCCGGCCCGCCGCCGTCCACGGCGATGAAGCCGAAGCCCTTCTCGGCGTTGAACCACTTCACGGTGCCCTGCTGGGGCATGTCTTTCTCCTTGCGGCAAAACCTGGGCCCACACCTCGCGGGCCCCCGCGGTCGCTGCGGAACGCTCTCGCCTCCCGGTACGGTCCCGGAAAAGCCAAAACGCCCGCTGCCATCAGTTCGCGGGCGTCTAGAACGATCGAGAACCACGACTGCAACCGACCGCCCCACCGTATCACCGGTTCCGCGTAAAGCGGAGGAGCCGCAAGACTTGCGTTTCTCCTCTCGGCGAACCGTGCCGTTACCTGCCCGTTAAAGACTCCAACCGGTCTCCGTCAGGGTCTTGACAGCGTCCGTGGCGCCGGTGAGGCGCACGTTCGCGACGTCCCGGCGGCCCAGTGCCCACAGGAGGAGTTCGCCTACCGGGCCGTGCACGCGCACGGCTCCGCGAGCGCCGCCGGACACGCGCGCGGCGCGGCCGTCGGGGCGGACGAAGGTTACCTCGACCTGAACTTTTCTTAGGACAAAGCGGGCAATTTTTATCCTTCGCCAGAGTAGTTCCTCTAGTTCCGGCGAGAGGGCACGGGGCTCCCAGTCGGGACGCGCACGCCGGATGTCCTCATGGTGAACAAAGAACTCGACGGCGTTCGCGTTTCTGTCGACTCCGGGAAGGGTGTAGGGGGAGAACTTCGGCGGGCCCTGCGCGAACCGTTCCACCAGCCGTTCGAACGGAACGGCGCGGGCGGTACGCCGCCGTACACGCTCGGTGTAGAAGGCAAGCGGGGGCAGCAGGATCCCGGGGGCCGCGTCGGGGCGCCCTTCCCGGACGACCAGATGGGCGGCCAGGTCGCGGGCGTCCCAGCCCGCGCACCTGGTGGCCGCCTCCGGGCCCGCCTCCTCCAGCGCCGCGGCCAGCAGCAGCCGTTCGCGGCGGACCGGACCCGGGTCCGCCGGGCCGGGGCCGTCCTGCTTCGGGGCGGACGGCACGGGGCCGTCGTCGGGCGTGCTCATCGACCGATGGTAGGCCGCGGCGGGGTGGCCGGGAATAAGCGCCCCGGCCGGATGGTAGGGAATATCCAGCCCCACAAACCCCCCGCCGCAGTCGCAACGGGACATTTCCTGGGGTCCGCCGTGATCGAGGAGTCGCCGTGCCACCTGCGTCCAGACGCGTCAGCCCGCCTGTCCTGAGAGAGGGCATGGGCGTCCTGTGGGTGGCGGTGAAGGCGGAGCCGCGGGTGTTCGCCCTCTCGGTGCTGGCGAGCGCCCTGTACGCGGCGATGACCGTGGGGACCGCTCAGGTGCTCGGCTGGGCGACCGGCCATGTCGTGCTGCCGGCGTTCGAGGCCGGGCACACGACCGCGGGGGCACTGGCGGGGGCCGCGGCCCTGATCCTGGCGGTGGCGCTGCTGAAGGCGCTCGGCGTCGCGGGGCGCCGGTTCTACGCGGGCCTCATGCAGTACCGGCTCCAGGCGTCCTACCGCCGCGCGGTGACCCGGCAGTACCTGCGGCTCCCGCTGGCGTGGCACCACCGGCACCCGACCGGGCAGCTGCTGTCGAACGCCAACGCCGACGTCGAGGCGGTGTGGGCGCCGATCGCGCCGCTGCCGATGGCGGTCGGCGTCGTGTTCATGCTGCTGATCGCCGCGGTGTCGATCCTGGTCACCGACGTGGTCGTGGCCGGGGTCGGGTTCCTGGTGTTCCCCGCCGTGGCCCTCATCAACGTGGTGTACCAGCGGCGGCTGTCCCCGGTGGCGACCCGCGCGCAGCAGCTGCGCGCGGAGGTCAGCGAGGTCGCGCACGAGAGCTTCGAGGGCGGCCTGGTGGTCAAGACCCTCGGCCGGGAGGCGGCGGAGACCGAGCGGTTCGCCGAGCGGGCGCGGGAGCTGCGGGACGCCAACATCGCCGTCGGCCGCATCCGCGGGCTGTTCGACCCGGTGCTGGAGGCGCTGCCGAACCTCGGGGTGCTGGCCGTCCTGCTGATCGGGTCGGTGCGGCTGGACTCGGGCGCGATGTCGCCGGGCGACCTGGTGAACGTGGCCTACCTGTTCACGCTGCTGTCGTGGCCGATCCGGGCGCTGGGCTGGGTGCTGGGCGAGGTCCCGCGCAGCGTCGTCGGGTGGAAGCGGGTCCGCGGCGTCCTGGACGCGACGGGTTCGCTGCCGTTCGGGGACGGCTCGCTGGACGGTTCAGGCGCGGCGACCGAGCTCCAGGTCCGGGAGGTCAGGTTCGCCTACGAGGCGGCCGGTGAGGGCGCGCGGCGCCGCGTCCTGCACGACGTGTCGTTCGCGGCGGCGCCGGGCAGGACGATCGCGGTCGTCGGGCCGACGGGATCGGGCAAGTCCACGCTCACGTCGCTGCTCGTCCGGCTGGTCGACCCGGAGGACGGGTCGGTCCTGCTGGACGGCGTCGACCTGCGCGACGTGGAGCGCGGAGGGGTCGCGGCGACGGCGGCCCTGGTCCCCCAGCAGACGTTCCTGTTCGACGACACCGTCCGCGGCAACGTGACGCTCGGCCTGGACGTCCCGGACGAGCGGGTCTGGGAGGCGCTGCGGCTCGCCCAGGCCGAGGGGTTCGTCGCGGCGCTCGCCGACGGGCTCGACACGAGGGTGGGCGAGCGCGGGGCGACGCTGTCGGGCGGCCAGCGCCAGCGGCTCGCGCTCGCGCGGGCGCTGGTGCGGCGGCCCCGGCTGCTGGTCCTCGACGACGCGACGTCCAGCGTGGACCCGCAGGTCGAGGCGCGCATCCTGCAGAGCCTGCGGGAGTCGCAGGCGGAGGAGTCCGGCGGCGCGACCGTCGTGGTCGTCGCCTACCGCAAGGCCACGATCGCGCTCGCGGACGAGGTCGTCTACATGGAGCACGGCCGCGTCATCGCGCGCGGCACCCACGCCGAGCTGCTGGACGGCTCGGAGGGCTATCGCAACCTCGTCAACGCCTACGAGCGGGCCGAGGCGGAGCAGGAAGCGGTCGAGGGCGGCGAGGAGGCCATGGCATGACGACGGTGACCGACACGGCGGCCTCGAAGCCGAAGAGCGCGGCGGGTCTGAGCGACACCGCGGCGGAGGGCGCGATCAGCACGCTGCGGCGCGGGCTGCGGCTGAGCCCGGAGTTCCGGGCCGGGCTGGCCGGGACGCTGGCGCTCGCGCTGGTGTCGACGGCCGGGCGGGTGGTGGTGCCCGTCGCCGTCCAGCAGACGATCGACAAGGGACTCGGCCGCCCGGACGGCCCCGACCTGGCCTTCATCCGGACGGCGGTGCTGCTGTGCGCGGCGGCCGTCCTGGTGACGGCCGTGTGCGCGTACCTGATGAACGTGCGGCTCTACAGGACGTCCGAGGGCGGCCTGGCGACGCTGCGGGTCCGGGCGTTCCGGCACGTCCACGACCTGTCGATGCTGACCCAGAGCGGCGAGCGGCGGGGCTCGCTGGTCTCGCGGGTGACGGGCGACGTCGACCAGATCAGCCAGTTCATGCAGTCCGGCGGGCTGATGTTCATCGTCTCGATCGGGCAGTTGGTCGTGGCGAGCGTGCTGATGGTCGTCTACTCGTGGCCGCTGGCGCTGCTGGTGTGGGCGGCTTTCGTGCCGCTGGCGTTCGCGCTGCGCCGCTTCCAGCGGATCCTGTCGAGGGCGTACATGCGGGTCCGGGAGCGGATGGGCGACCTGCTGGCGGCGGTCAGCGAGTCGGTGGTGGGCGCCCCGGTGATCCGCGCCTACGCCTCGGAGGAGCGGACCGGACGGCGGGTGGACGAGACCGTGGAGTCCTACCGTTCGGCGCAGACGCGGGCGCAGGCGATGGTCGCGCTGACGTTCCCGGTCAGCGAGCTGGTGGCGGCGCTCGCCACCGCCGCCGTCGTCATCGCCGGGACGCTGCTCGGCGTCGCCGGGGAGCTGTCGGCCGGGCGGCTCGTGGCGTTCCTGTTCCTGGTGACGCTGTTCGTCAGCCCGATGCAGACGGCCACCGAGGTCCTGAACGAGGCGCAGAACGCGATCGCGGGCTGGCGGCGGGTGCTCGGCGTGCTGGACACCGTCCCGGACGTCGCCGACCCGGGCGAGGCCGGCGAGTCGCTGCCGCGCGGTCCCATCGAGGTGCGGTTCGAGTCGGTGGGGTTCGCCTACCCGGGCGGCCCGCCCGTCCTGCACGAGGTGAGCACCGCCATCGCGCCGCGCAGCCGCGTCGCGGTCGTCGGGCAGACCGGGTCGGGCAAGACGACGTTCGCCAAGCTCCTCACGCGGCTCATGGACCCGGTGTCGGGCCGTGTCCTCGTGGACGGGGTGCCGCTGGACCGCGTCCGGTTCTCGTCGCTGCGGGAGCGGATCGTCATGGTGCCGCAGGACGGGTTCCTGTTCGACGCCACGCTCGCCGACAACATCCGGTACGGGCGTCCGGACGCCTCCGACGAGGACCTCGTCCTCGCGCTGACCGAGCTGGGCCTCGCCGACTGGCTGGACGGCCTCCCCGAGGGCCTCGCCACGCCCGTGGGCCAGCGGGGGGAGTCGCTGTCGGCGGGCGAGCGCCAGCTCGTCGCGCTGGCCCGCGCCTACATCGCCGATCCGGACCTGCTCGTCCTGGACGAGGCGACCTCGGCCGTGGACCCGGCCACCGAGGTGCGGATCCAGCGGGCGCTGGACGGCGTGACGCGGGGCCGCACGGCGATCGCGATCGCGCACCGGCTCTCCACGGCCGAGGCGGCGGACGAGGTGATCGTCTTCGAGGCGGGGCGGATCGTGCAGCGCGGCCCGCACGCCGAGCTCGTCGCCGAGCCGGGGGTGTACGCCGATCTGCACGCCTCCTGGGTCGCCCAGCGGAGCCTGTGACGGGTTCCACAGGGCCGCTCCCTGGGTAAACGCACGCTAAAGCACTTGCCCGATATCTGGTCCAGTGCGCATTCTGCTGGGGTGAGCAACGACGTCATGTTGGAATCGGCGAGCACGCTGCACGGTCAGCTGCAGCGTGGACTCGGGAGGGCCGCGCGGCGCGCGGCCGACAAGCCCGGCGCGGGCGAGTACGTGTACGCCTGCGTCCGGAGCGATCCGCGCTGGGATCGGCAGTGCGAGTCCCGGCGGCTGTACTACGCCCGGTTGATGGTGGATCTGGAGCTGCCGGTGGGGCCGGTGGCGGAGCATCTCTTCGCCCCGTCCGACCACACCGACCCCGACGAGTGGCGGGTGGACCTGGCGCTGGGCGTGCTGGCCGACCTGGTGCGGCTGAGCCGGCGGGAGGCCGCCGGGCCGCTGCGCCGGTACGCCGAGGAGGGCGCGCAGTGGTTCGACGCGGTGGCCGAGCTCATCGATCTTGAGGATCCCTCGCTGGCGGTGGGGCTGGACTCCCTGGTCGCCGCGCGGTGCGACGACGCCGACCTGGCGCTGCTGGTCCCGGGCCGCCACAACCCGGTGATCGAGGCGTGGGCGGCGAGGCAGCCGCGGGTGGCCGACGCGCTGGCGCGGCAGCGGGAGGCGGGACGGGCGGCGCGCCGCGCGATGGTCCCCGCCCCCGGGAAGGACGCGCAGAGCGAGGCCGAGCTGCTGGACCTGGCTCGGCGGCGCGGCGAGGGCTCCATAGCGGCGATATTCGAGCTGGGCCGCCGCCGGACGCTCGCCCTGCTGGACCTCGCGGAGGAACTGCTGCCCCAGCGGCCGAGCAGGTTCGGCGGCGCGGTGTGCCGGGCGTTGCGGGAGTACGGGCCGGAGACCCTTCCGCGGGCGCGGATGTGGGCGGCGCAGCGCGGCGGCTGCGCGGACATGGGGCTGCGCATCCTCGCCCGCTACGGCACCCGCCAGGACATCCCCCTGCTGATGGACGAGCTGAACGCCGCGGTCGCCCGGCGCGACTGGGCCGACGCCGCGAGCCCGATCGAAGGACTGGGACGGCTGCGCGCGGGCGAGGCCGTCCCGCTGTTGAAGACCGCTTGGACCGAATCCACCTATGCCTATCTGAGACCCCGCATCTTGACCGCGCTCACGAGAACCGCCCCGCACACCGCCGAGTCCTACGCCGTCGAAGGGCTGTGGGACTGCGAGGAGGGCGTCCGGGCCGAGTCCGCCCGGACCGCGCCGCTGACCGGCGAGACGTCGCTGCGGCTCCAGCGGCTCCACCACGACGGCGCCGAGGAACCCGGCGTCCGCGCCGCCGCCGGCGCCCGCATGATGCCCTGACACCCTGGTGCTGTGAGCCCGGATGAACCCCTCCGGGGCGGGGCGCGTATTCCTTCCTCGAATCGCGCGTCTCACCCCGGAGAGGAACAGCGATGGGTTCCCGACACCATCTCGGCTTGTTGAAGACGCTGCCGCTCTGCGCGGCCCTGCTGGCGATGCCGGTGGCGGCCGGCTGCTCCGCCGGGTCGGACGCCTCCGGCGGCAAGGCCGCCGAGCCGGCGAGCCTGGCCGAGCTGGCGCAGCGGACGGACTGCTCCCTGACCGGGAAGCGCAAGGTCAAGGATCTGGAGCAGGGGAACTGCAAGACCGCGCGAGGACGCTACGTGCTGCTCAGCTTCACCTCCGACAACGGCATGAACGCCTGGCTGGAGGAGGCCAAGCCCTGGGGCGGGACGTACCTGGTCGGGGCGCGCTGGGTGGCGGTCAGCCAGCAGCGGACCCTGGAGTCGCTGCGCGGGGACCTCGGCGGCAGGATCGTCCAGGGCGACGGGCACGGTCCCGAGCACGGCTCAGGGCACGGCTGAGCGCGGGTCAGGCGCGGCCGGCCGCGCTCCCCTCGCTGGTGCCCTCCTCGCCCCGCACGAGCAGGACGCTCCACCGCTCCAGGGCGGGGCCCAGGCGGGCCAGGACGCGCCGTCCCGCCAGTCCGCGCCGGACGATGCCCGGGTGCCACAGCGGATGCCGCGGGCCGTCGACGACGACGCGGAGGGCCGCGACCGGCAGCGGCCCGGCGCGCTCGGCGACGAGCGCCGACTCCATGTCCGCCAGCCGCGCGCCCTGCGCCGCCAGCAGGGCGCGCTCGGTGCCCCGGACGACGCGGTCGGTCGTGACCAGCGGGCCGACCTGCGCGCTCAGCCCGTCCCGGATGAGCTCCTCGGCGAGCAGGCGCGGCGCGGCGCACGGCACCGCCTTCCCGCCCGCGCCGGCGCCGCGGATCTCGTCGGCGACGAGGACGTCGCCCGGCCGCAGCCGCTCGTCGAGCGCCCCGCCGAACCCGGCGACGACGACGGCGGCGCAGGCGGCCGGGAGCCGGTCGGCCCGCCGCGCCCGGTAGCCGACGACCACGACCGGGGTCCGGGTGAGCCCGCGCCGGACCGCGCGCGCCTCCATGCCGAGCGCGGCGCACACCACGGGGCCGAGCATCGGCGCGTCCACGGCGTCGTCCCAGCCCTCTCCTCCGGCGGCGCCCGCCCCTTCGGTGAAGTTCACCCGTCCAGCGAAACACGAGGTCATCCCGAGATCCAGCGCGCTCACCGCGCAGTGCGAGATCCGCTCACCGCGCAGGGCGACATCCGCTCACCGCCGGGTGCCGGATCCGCGCCGCGGAGATCCGCCTCACGGAGGGCGCGCACCGCCGCCCCGCCCGCCTAGACTCCCCGGCATGACCTCGACCTCCTTTCCCCTTCGGCGGAAGCTGGCCGTTCTCCCGTTCGTCCTGCTGCCCCTCGGCGCCGCGGCCGCGTGCGGCGGCGAGAACAGCAAGACCTCCTGCGGCGTCAACTCCTGCACGGTGACCTTCGACCGCGGCGTCGAGGCGAGCGCGTCCATCCTCGGCGTGAAGGCCGAGCTGGTGAGGGTGCAGGGCGAGATGGTCACCCTGAAGATCGGCGGGCAGACGGTGACGGTGCCGGTCGGCGACGGGCAGCAGGCCGAGGGCTTCGACGTCTCGGTGCAGTCCGTCACCCAGGACCAGGTGGTGGTGAAGATCTCCAACAACGGCTGATCCGGCCTAGGATTCGCTCATGCGTTCGATCAGCACGGCGGAGCGGCGGGCCCGGCTCGCGCTCCGCCACCGGCTCACCGTCCCGGCCAGGACCGACGACGTCCTCGACATCGTCCGGTCCATGGTGGTGCTGCACGCCACCGACCCGGCCACCGTCCACCTGTCGGTGGCGGCCCGCAGCGTCCACGCCGTCCCGGCGGCGGTGGAGAAGGCCCTGTACGACGACCGCACGCTGCTGCGGATGCTCGCGATGCGACGGACGATGTTCGTCGCGCCGACCGACCTGGTCCCGGTGCTGCAGGCGTCCACGGCGAACGGGCTGGCGGCCAGGCAGCGCGCGAGGTACACGAAGATGATCGAGCGCGGCAGCGACGTCGCCGACGCGCCGGCCCTGTTCGCCCGGGCCGAGGAGGCCGCCCACGAGGCTCTGCTGGCCCGCGGCCAGGCGACGGGCACCCAGATCAGCGCCGACGTGCCCCTTCTGCGGACCCAGGTGGAGATGGCGCCCGGCAAGTCCTACTCGCGGCTCACGGGCATCACCACCTGGGTCCTGGTCACGCTCGGCTGCGAGGGCCGCATCGTGCGCGGGCGGCCGAACGGGTCGTGGACGAGCAGCCAGTACGTGTGGTCGCCCGTGGAGACGTGGCTGCCCGGCGGCATCGAGCCGCTCCCGGCCGCCGAGGCCCGCGCCGACCTCGTCCGCCGCTGGCTGCGCACGTTCGGGCCCGCGCCGGTGTCCGACCTGAAGTGGTGGACGGGCTGGAGCGCCGGCGACGTCAAGAAGGCCCTCGCGCTCCTGGACGTCACCGAGGTCGACCTCGACGGGGCGGCCGGTCTCGTCCTGTCCGACGACCTGGAGCCCGTGCCCGCGCCGGAGCCGTCGGCGGCGCTGCTGCCCGCGCTCGACCCGACCCCGATGGGCTGGCAGGAGCGCGGCTGGTTCCTCGGCCCCCACGGCCCGCTGCTGTTCGACCGCAGCGGCAACGTCGGGCCGTCGGTCTGGTGGGACGGCCGCATCGTCGGCGGGTGGGCGCAGCGCAGGGACGGTGAGATCGTCTTCCGCCTCCTCGAGGACGTCGGCGCCGACGCGGAGGCCGCCGTCGAGCGGGAGGCGGCGCGGATGGCGGAGTGGTACGGCGACGTCCGCGCGATCCCCCGCTTCCGCACCCCGCTGGAGCGCGAGCTGACGGCCTGAGCCTGGCCGTGCCTCCTGCGGCCTCCTGCGGCCTCCGGGCGGGGGTCGAACCCTCAGTAGGGGCCCGCGGTGGTCGCGGCGCGGTGATCGGCCCCGCTGCGCCGGAGGAAGGTCACGACGAACGCGAGGGCGGCGAGACCGCCGAGGCCGAGCGCGGCCAGCAGGCTGAGGCCGAGGTAGCCGTTGGCGGTGTCGTCCGGCGTCACGAGGATCGGCCCGTCGGCGCCGCGGCACGTCAGCCGGGCGTCGCCCGTCACCGGCGCTCTGAACGTGGCGGTGTAGCGGTAGGACGCGTGGTCGGAGGCGCTCCAGGAGTTCTTGCGCGTGAGCTGGACGGGCCCGGACCGCTCCCCCGCCTCGACCCGGCACGCGTACGGGGAGGGGCCGCCCTCACGGACGTAGACGAAGTAGCCGTAGCCCTCCCTGAGCCGGACGGTCACCCCGGACGCCGGGTCGCCCGCGGCCGTCGGGCCTTCGGCGACCTCCGAGTCGTCCCACAGGAACGCCAGCACCGTGGCGAACCCGATCACGGCGGCCAGGACGAGGACGATCGGCAGCGCGTACCACCCGGCGCTCGGGCCGACGCGCCGCCGCTGCGGCGTCCAGCCCTCCCCGGGCGGGCCCGGTGCCGGCCGGCCCGGTCCCATGGGCGGCGGTCCCATCGGTGGGTTGGACCCGGGCCACATGTCTTCTCCCCTGCGGAACGCCTGTGCCGGACGACCACGATCCCAGAGAACCGTCCACCCCGCCAGACGGCCTCCTGTAAGGGGCCGCTGACGGAAGGGTTGGGGATTGTCTGTAACGTCCCCCTGGACAGAGGAGGTGCATGTGGCGGCACTGCCCGGCCTGACCCCCGGCACGCTCCCGCCCGAGGCCGCCGCGCTGCGGGCCCGGGTGCGCGAGTTCCTGGCCGAGACCCCCTTCACCGCCCGCTGCGACAGCTGGCTCACCGGCGCCGACCCCGCCTTCAGCCGGCTG
The DNA here is from genome assembly GCF_040653135.1 of Actinomadura sp. NPDC048021. Taxonomy (NCBI): domain Bacteria; kingdom Bacillati; phylum Actinomycetota; class Actinomycetes; order Streptosporangiales; family Thermomonosporaceae; genus Actinomadura; species Actinomadura sp. NPDC048021. The sequence continues at coordinate 13,894 of NZ_JBEZJQ010000021.1, read as the reverse complement.
CTGGGCGAGCGCGGCTGGCTGGGCATGACGCTCCCCGAGCGCTACGGCGGGCACGGGCGCTCACCGCTGGAGCGGTTCGTGGTGGTCGAGGAGCTGCTGGCCGCCGGGGCCCCGGTGGGCGCGCACTGGATCGCCGACCGGCAGACCGGCCCGTCCATCCTGGCCCACGGCACCGAGGAGCAGAAGCGGCGGTTCCTGCCGCCGATCGCGCGCGGCGAGTGCTTCTTCGCGATCGGGATGAGCGAGCCCGACTCGGGCTCCGACCTGGCGTCGGTCCGGACCCGCGCCGAGCGCGACGGCGGCGGGTGGCGGCTGCACGGCACCAAGGTGTGGACGAGCGGCGCCCACCTCGCGCACGCGATCCTCATCCTGGCCCGGAGCGCGCCCCGCTCGCAGGACCGGCACGCGGGCCTCAGCCAGTTCATCGTGCCCCTGCCGGACGACCGCGTGACGATCAGGCCGATCCGGGGGCTGTCCGGCGAGCACCACTTCAACGAGGTCGTCCTCGACGGCGTGTTCGTGCCGGACGCGCTGGTCCTCGGCCGCGCCGGGGACGGGTGGCGGCAGGTCACCGCCGAGCTGGCCCACGAGCGCAGCGGCCCCGAGCGGCTGCTCAGCACGTTCATGCTCATCCGGCTCCTGCACGGCCGCGCCGCCGGTCCGGCCGAGCGGCGGACGCTCGGCGCGCTCACCGCGCGCCTGTGGGCGCTGCGGCAGGCGTCGCTGGGGGTGGCGGGGGCCCTCGCCCGGGGCGAGACGCCCGAGCTGCCCGCGGCCCTCGTCAAGGACCTCGGGACGCGGTTCGAGCGCGAGGTCGTCGAGGCGGCGCGCGAGCACGCGGGCGTGGAGCCCGATCCCGGCTCCCCCGACCCGCTGGCCCGCGCGCTGGCGGAGTCGGTCGTCCAGGCGCCCGGGTTCACGCTGCGGGGCGGCACCAACGAGATCCTGCGGGGCATCGTGGCCCGCGGCCTGGGAGTGCGCTGATGGGGCTTCTGGACGAGACCGCGCACGAGATCCTGGCAGGCGGCGACCCGTGGCGGGCGCTTGAGGAGTCCGGCCTGACGCTGGCCGGGGTGCCGGAGGAGGCGGGCGGCAGCGGCGGCGACCTCGCCGACGCCGCGGCCGTCCTGCGTGCGGCCGGATATCACGCCGCGGCCGTGCCCCTGGCCGAGACGCTGCTGGCCGGGCGGCTGCTCGCCGACGCCGGCCTGCGGGCGGCCCCTGGCGCCCTCACCGCAGTGTCCGGCGAGGTCGAGGTGGTCGAGGGCCGTGACGGTCCCGTCCTGAGCGGGACGTTCCACCGGGTCCCCTGGGCACGGTCGGCGCGGCTCCTCGTCGTCCTCGGCGGTGGTCTCGTCGCCGTCGTCGACCCGGCGCGGGCACGGATCACCGAGGGCGCGAACGTGGCGGGCGAGCCGCGCGACGACGTCGTCCTGGCCGGCGTCCCGGCGGAGGAGGCGGCGCCGTGCGCGGTGGACGCGGCCGAGCTGCGGCGGCGGGGAGCGCTGGCGCGGGCCGTCCAGCTGACGGGGGCGATGGCGCGGGCGCTGGACCTGTCCGTCCGGTACGCGGGCGAGCGGGAGCAGTTCGGGAGGCCGATCGGGCGGTTCCAGGCCGTCCAGCAGATGCTGGCGGAACTGGCCGGGGAGGCGACGGTCGCGGACGTCGCGGTGCGCGCCGCCGTCCGCGCGCCCGGCGACCCGGTCGCGGTGGCGGCCGCCAAGGCGAACGCGTCGCGGGCCGCGGGCGCGGTCGCCGCCCTCGCCCACCAGGTGCACGGCGCGCTCGGCGCCACCGAGGAGCACCCCCTGCGCCGGGTCACCCTGCGGCTGTGGTCGTGGCGGGACGAGTACGGCGGCGAGGCCGCCTGGGCCGACGAACTCGGAGCCGCGCTCGCCGCCGCGCCCGACCCCTGGGCGCTCGTCACCGGCACCTGATCGCCCGGTCGGCGGAACGGGTCGGTAATCTCGCTAGGAGTAGCGGACCGCGTTCGGAGACAGCATGGCGCCCTGGGACCGACTGCCCGTCCCGCCGATCAGGCTGCCCCGGCCGAAGGGCCTGCCGTGGCCGGCGGGGCTGTCCTGGCCGGCGGGCCTGCCGTGGCCGTGGGGCCTCGCCCCCTACACCGTCGAGCGCGACCTGCCGGTGACCATGCCGGACGGCGTCGTCCTCCTCGCCGACCGGTACGTCCCGGCCGGGGTCGAGCGGCCCCCCACCATCCTCGTCCGCACCCCCTACGGGCGCCGCGGCCCCGCCGCCCTCGCCAACGGCCTGCTCTTCGTCCCGTTCGGCTTCCAGCTCGTCGTGCAGAGCGCCCGCGGGACGTCCGGGTCCGGCGGCGAGTTCGACCCCCTCGGCAGCGAGCGCACCGACGGGCTCGCCACCGTCGAGTGGCTGAAGCGGCAGCCCTGGTTCCACGGCTCGTTCGCCGCCTTCGGGCCGAGCTACCTCGGCTACGCGGCCTGGGCGATCGCCGCCGAGGCCGGGCCCGAGCTGAAGGCGATGTCCCTGCAGATCACCGCGTCCACCTTCCGGGACGCCGCCTACGTGGGCGGGTCGTTCGCCCTGGAGTCCACGCTCACCTGGACCGACCTCACGCACCGCCAGCAGCGGCGCCTCGGCATGCTGACCGCGCCGCTGACGTCGCGGCGCCGCGCCCTGCGCGCCGCCCGCTCCGGCCGCCCGCTCGCCGAGATGGACGTGGTGGCCGGCGGCGAGCCCATGCGCTTCTACCAGGACCTGCTCGCGGGCCACGGGGCCGCCAGCGGCTACTGGGACACCCGCGACTTCAGCGCCACGGTCGGCGAGGTCTCCGCGCCCGCCACCCTCCTCGGCGGCTGGTACGACGTGTTCCTGCCCTGGATGATCAAGGATTACCTGGCGCTGCGCGCCGCCGGGCACGTCCCGTACCTGACGATCGGCCCCTGGTGGCACACCGACGCCCGGCACGGCCTGCCGGCGATCCGCGAGTCGCTCGCCTGGTTCCGCGCCCACCTGCAGGGCGACCCGTCCGGGCTGCGGCGCGACCCCGTCCGCGTCTACGTCACCGGCGCCCGCGAGTGGCGGCACTACCGCGACTGGCCCCCGCCCGGCACGCGGCGGACGCGCTGGCACCTGCACGCCGGCGGCGGCCTCGGCGAGGACGGTCCGCGCGACGCCCCGCCCAGCCCCTACCGCTTCGACCCGGCCCGCCCGACGCCCGCGCTCGGCGGCCCCACCCTGCTGGGCAGCTCCCGCCCCGTCGACAACCGCCCTCTGGAGCGGCGGCCGGACGTGCTGGTCTTCACCTCCGCGCCCCTCGACGCCGACCTGGACGTCATCGGCCCGGTCGGCGCCGACCTGTTCGTCCGCTCCGACCGCGAGCACACCGACTTCGTCGTCCGGCTCTGCGACGTCTCCCCGGACGGGACGTCCCGCAACGTCTGCGAGGGCGGCCTGCGCCTGCCCTCCGCCGCGGCCGCGCCCGTCGGGACCGGCGGGGTGCTCCGCCTCGCCGTCGACCTGTGGCCCACCGGCCACCGGTTCCAGCGCGGCCACAGCGTCCGGGTCCACGTCACCAGCGGCGCCCACCCCAAGGTCGCCGTCAACCCCGGCACCGGCGAGCCCCTCGCCACCACCGCGACGAGGATGGTCACCGCCCGGCAGGAGGTCCTGCACGACCCCGACCACCCGTCCGCGATCATCCTCCCCGTCGCCGAACGCTCCCCCGAGGCCGCGGCACCGGCCCCCGAGGAGGACCCCACGTGACCGCGTCCAGGAGACGGCTCAGCGCACCCGGGAAATGATCGCCTTCGCCAGTTTCTTCGCGCTTCCGGGGGCGTGGTGGAGGTAGAGGGCGGGTTCGGCCAGTTCGAGCTCGATCAGCATCGGGGCGCCGTCCGGGCCGGGGATCATGTCGACGCGGGCGTAGAGGAGATCGTCGCCGTGCGGGACGGCGGCCAGGGCGCGGGCGGCCAGCTCCAGCTCGGCCTCGGTCGCCGTGGACGCGGTGACCTGCCCGCGCGCCGGGTCGTCCCGGACCGAGCCCTGGACGCCCGCCCCTGCGGCGAGGATCTGCGCCTTGCGCCCGGCGTGGCTGTACTCGCCGTCGAGGAAGACCAGCGCCGTCTCGCCGGCCGTGTCGACCGCGGACAGGTACGGCTGGACCATCGCCGTCCGGCCCGCCTCGCGCAGCGAGCGCAGGTGGGCGCGGGCCGCGTCCTCCTCGCCGGGGCCCCAGCGTGCGGTGTCGCCCGCGCCGATCGAGACGGCGGGCTTGACGACGAACTCCGGCCACTCGGACGGGATGTCGTCCGGATCCCAGAGGGTCGGGACGACGGGGACGCCCGCCGCGGCGAGATCGCGCAGGTAGCGCTTGTCGGTGTTCCACCGCACGATCGCGGCGGGGTTGAGGACGCGGGGCAGGCTCTCCGCCCAGGCCACGAACTCGTCCCGCCGGGCGGTGTAGTCCCAGGTGGAGCGGATGACGACCAGGTCGTGGCGGGACCAGTCGACGTCGGCGTCCCAGGCGACGGGCTCGGCGCCGACGCCCTCGGCCGCCAGGGCGCCGATCAGGTCCTGGACGTCGTCGCTTCCGTCGGGCAGCAGGGAGCAGGTCGCGAGCGCGATGTTCACACGGGGGTTCATACGGGGGGGATGTCCTCTTCAGCGAACGGGACTGCCGGCGGCGCTCAGCGCGGCCTTGACGTCGGAGATCTTCAGCTCCCCGAAGTGGAAGACGCTGGCGGCGAGGACGGCGTCCGCGCCCGCCTCCACGGCCGGGGGGAAGTGCTCGACCGCGCCCGCGCCCCCGCTGGCGATCACCGGGACGGTGACGGCCTCCCGGACGAGGCGCAGCATCTCCAGGTCGAACCCGGCCTTGGTGCCGTCGGCGTCCATCGAGTTCAGCAGGATCTCCCCGACGCCGAGCTCCGCGCCGCGGCGGGCCCACCCGATCGCGTCGATGCCGGTGCCCCTGCGGCCGCCGTGCGTGGTGACCTCGAAACCGGACGGCGTCCCCTCGGCGCGCCGCGCGTCCACCGACAGCACGACGCACTGCGACCCGAACCGGTGCGCGGCCTCCCGCAGGAACTCCGGCCGCGCGATCGCCGCGGTGTTGATCGAGACCTTGTCGGCGCCCGCGCGCAGCAGCCGGTCGACGTCCTCGACCGTGCGGATGCCGCCGCCGACCGTCAGCGGGATGAACACCTGCTCGGCGGTGCGCCGCACCACGTCGTAGGTCGTGGAGCGGTCGGCGCTGGAGGCGGTGATGTCCAGGAACGTCAGCTCGTCGGCGCCCTCGGCGTCGTAGCGGCGGGCCAGCTCCACGGGGTCGCCCGCGTCCCGCAGGTTCTGGAAGTTGACGCCCTTGACCACGCGCCCGGCGTCGACGTCCAGGCACGGGATCACCCGCACGGCGACGGTCACTTCACGGCCTCCAGGGCCTCTTCCAGCGTGAACGCCCCCGCGTAGAGGGCCTTGCCGACGATCGCGCCCTCGACGCCGTCGGGGACGAGCCCCGCCAGCGCCCGCAGGTCGTCCAGCGACGAGACGCCGCCGGAGGCGACGACGGGCCTGTCCGTCCGGGAGCACACCTCGCGCAGCAGCTCGGTGTTGGGGCCGCGCAGCGTCCCGTCCTTGGTGACGTCGGTGACCACGTACCGGGGGCAGCCGTCGTCCTCCAGCCGCGCGAGGACCTCCCACAGGTCGCCGCCCTCCCGCGTCCAGCCGCGCGCGGCCAGGGTCGTGCCCCGCACGTCCAGCCCCACCGCGATCCGGTCGCCGTGCGAGGCGATGATCTTGCGGCACCAGGCGGGGTCCTCCAGCGCGGCGGTGCCGATGTTGACCCGGGCGCACCCGGTGGCCAGGGCCGCCTCCAGCGACGCGTCGTCGCGGATGCCGCCCGACAGCTCGACCTTCACGTCCAGCTTCCCGGTCACCTCGGCCAGCAGCTCCCGGTTGGAGCCGCGCCCGAACGCCGCGTCGAGGTCCACCAGGTGGATCCACTCCGCCCCCGCCCCCTGCCAGGCGAGCGCCGCCTCCAGGGGCGCGCCGTAGGAGGTCTCGGTGCCGGCCTCGCCCTGCACCAGCCGGACGGCCCGGCCGTCGGCGACGTCGACGGCGGGAAGGAGCGTCAGAGTCATGCGGAAACCCTATCGATGCAGATGGAACGAGTGCCTAGGCCAGGGTGGCGAGCCAGTTGCGCAGGAGCTGGGCGCCGGCGTCGCCGGACTTCTCCGGGTGGAACTGGGTGGCGCACAGGGGGCCGTTCTCCACCGCGGCGACGAAGCGGTCGCCGTGCTCGGACCAGGTGACCAGCGGCGCCGGGATGGTGCCGGTCGGGTCGGACTCCAGGTCCCAGCTGCGCGCGGCGTAGGAGTGGACGAAGTAGAAGCGCTCGCCGCGCAGGCCCTCGAAGAGCGCGGAGCCCTCGGGGGCCTCCACGGTGTTCCAGCCCATGTGGGGGACGACCGGGGCGTTCAGGCGGTCGACCGTGCCCGGCCACTCGTCGCAGCCCTGGGTGGTGACGCCGTGCTCGATGCCCTTGGAGAACAGGATCTGCATGCCGACGCAGATGCCGAGGACGGGGCGGCCGCCCGCCAGCCGGCGGCCGATGATCTGGTCGCCCTGCACCGAGCGCAGGCCCGCCATGCAGGCGGCGAACGCGCCGACGCCGGGGACGACCAGGCCGTCGGCGGCGAGCGCGGCGTCCCGGTCGGCGGTCACGGTCACCTCCGCGCCGGCGCGCGCCACGGCGCGCTCGGCCGAGCGCAGGTTCCCCGAGCCGTAGTCGAGGATGACGATCTTCTTCACGACCACATCACTCCCCCGGCGACCGCCATCCCGGCGAGCACCAGCAGGAGCACCGCGGCGATCTTGAGGCCCTGCTTGACGAAGCTGTACACGCCCGCCAGCAGGAACACCGCGACCGCGAAGATCGCCACCGTGCCGTAGGTGAGGTGCAGGCCACCGATCTCCACGGCTACAGGGCCCCCTTGGTGGAGGGGATGCCGTGCACCTTCGGGTCGAACGCCACGGCGTCGCGCAGCGCCCGGGCGAGGGCCTTGAACTGCGCCTCGACGATGTGGTGGGCGTTGCGTCCATAGGGGACGTGGACGTGCAGCGCGACCCGCGCGTTCGACACGAACGACTCGAAGATGTGCCGGGTCATCGTGGTGTCGTACTCGGGGCCGATCATCGGCGCCATGCCGTCCGGCTCCACGTGCACCAGGTAGGGGCGCCCGGAGACGTCCACGGTGACCTGGGCGAGCGCCTCGTCGAGCGGGATGGAGGCGTCGGCGAAGCGGCGGATGCCGGCCTTGTCGCCGAGGGCCTCGCGGAACGCCGCGCCGAGCGCGATCGCGGTGTCCTCGATGGTGTGGTGGCTGTCGATGTGCAGGTCGCCGGTGGTCTTGACGGTCAGGTCGAACGACCCGTGCTTGCCGAGCTGCGCCAGCATGTGGTCGAAGAAGCCCACGCCGGTCGCGACGTCGACCTGCCCGGTGCCGTCGAGGTCGATCTCGACGAGGACCTGGGTCTCCCCGGTCCCGCGCTCGACTCGTCCCTTGCGCGTCACAGACTCTCCTCGTTGTTCTCGGTGCCGGCTCCCCGCGCCCGGCGGAGCGCGGTGCGGAAGGCGGCCATCTCCTCCGGGGCGCCGACGCTGACCCGCAGCCACTCGGGCGGGCCCACCTCCCGGATCAGCACGCCGCTCTCCAGCAGGTCCTCCCAGACGCGGCGGCGGTCGGGGAACGTCCCGAACAGGACGAAGTTGGCGTCGGAGTCGGCGACCCGGAGCCCTTCGCCGCGCAGCCACGCCACGAGGTCGTCGCGCTCGCGGCGCAGGGCGTCGACGCCGCCGAGCAGCTCCTCGCCGTGGGCGAGGGCGGTGCGCGCCACGGCCTGGGTGACGGCCGACAGGTGGTAGGGCAGCCGGACGAGCAGCAGCGCGTCGATCACGGCCTGGCCGGCGGCCAGGTAGCCGAGCCGGGCCCCGGCCATCGCGAACGCCTTGGACATCGTCCGGGTGACGATCAGCCGCGGGTGGCCGTCCAGCAGCGTCAGCGCGGACGGGGTGCCCGCGCGGCGGAACTCGGCGTAGGCCTCGTCGACGACGACCATCCCGGGCGCGGCCGCCAGGACGGCCTCGATCGCGTCGAGGGGCAGCGCCGTGCCGGTCGGGTTGTTGGGCGAGGTCAGGAACACGACGTCGGGCCGGTGCTCCTCGACGGCCGCGACGGCGCGCTCGGGTTCGAGGCCGAAGTCCTCGTCGCGGAAGGCGTTCACCCAGCGGGTCCCGGACACCCCCGTGATGATCGGGTGCATCGAGTAGGACGGCTCGAAGCCGAGCGCGGTGCGGCCCGTCCCGCCGAACGCCTGCAGGATCTGCTGGATGATCTCGTTGGAGCCGTTCGCGGCCCACACCCGGGCCGCGGTGAGGCCCGCGCCGGGCGTGTCGGTGTTCAGGAACGCGGCGAGGTCCTCGCGGAGCGCGACCGCGTCCCGGTCGGGGTAGCGGTTCAACGACCCGGCGACGTCCATGACGGCCTCGCCGAGGGCCTTCACGAGCCGCTCGGACGGCGGGTAGGGGTTCTCGTTGGTGTTCAGCGCGTACGGGACGTCCATCTGGGGCGCGCCGTAGGGCTCGCGGCCGCGCAGGTCGTCCCGCAGCGGCAGGTCGTTGAGCGAGGTCACGAAGGGGTCTCCCAGTCGAAGCGGGCCTGGAGCGCGGCGCCGTGGGCGGGCAGGTCCTCCGCCTCGGCGAGCGCGACGACGCGCGCGGTGGCGTCGGCGAGGGCGTCGCGGTCGTACTCGACGACGTGCACGCCGCGCAGGAACGACTGGACCGACAGCCCGGAGGAGTGGCAGGCGCACCCGCCGGTGGGCAGGACGTGGTTCGAGCCCGCCAGGTAGTCGCCGAGCGACACCGGCGCGTACCGGCCCACGAAGACGGCGCCGGCGTTGCGGACGCGCGCGGCGACCGCGGCGGCGTCGGCGGTCTGGATCTCCAGGTGCTCGGCGGCGTAGGCGTCCACGACCTTCAGGCCGTCCTCGACGCCGTCGACCAGGACGATGCCGGACTGCCGCCCGGCCAGCGCCTCGGTGATCCGCTCGACGTGGCGGGTGCGGGCGACCTGCGCCTTCAGCTCGGCCTCGACCTCGTCGGCGAGCCGCACCGAGTCGGTGACCAGGACGGCGGCGGCGAGCGTGTCGTGCTCGGCCTGGCTGATCAGGTCGGCGGCGACCTCCACCGGGTCGGCGGTGTCGTCGGCGAGGATCGCGATCTCCGTCGGGCCGGCCTCGGCGTCGATGCCGATCACGCCCTTGAGCAGCCGCTTGGCCGCGGCGACGTAGACGTTGCCGGGCCCGGTGACCAGGTCGGCGCGGGGGCACTCCTCGGTGCCGTAGGCGAACATCGCGATCGCCTGGGCGCCGCCCGCGGCGTACACCTCGTCGACCCCGAGCAGCGCGCACGCGGCCAGGATCGAGGGGTGCGGCAGCCCGCCGAAGTCCTTCTGCGCGGGCGAGGTGACGGCGAGGGAGCCGACGCCCGCCTCCTGCGCGGGGACGACGTTCATGACCACGCTGGACGGGTAGACGGCGCGGCCGCCCGGCACGTACAGGCCCACGCGCCCGACCGGGACCCACCGCTCGGTGACGGTGCCGCCGGGCACGACCTGCGTGGTCACGTCGGTGCGGCGCTGTGCGCGGTGCACGGCCCGGGCGCGGCGGATGCTCTCCTCCAGCGCGTCCCGGACGGCCGGGTCGAGGCCGGTGAGCGCCCGGTGCACGGCCTCGACCGGGACCCGGACGCGCTCCAGCTCGACCCCGTCGAACCGGCTGGTGTGCTCCCGTACCGCCGCCGAGCCCCGATGGCGCACGTCCTCGCAGATGGGCCGCACCTTGTCCAGGGCGGCCTCGACGTCGAGTTCGGCGCGGGGCAGCACGGTGCGCAGGTCGCCCGGAAGCGAGCCGCGCAGGTCGATACGGGAAATCACCCGTCCAGTCTACGGAGTGCCCTCCGTCCCTCGCGCACCGTCTCACGTCCCGAGACGTCGTGTCGCCGCGGCCCGGCGGGTCAGACCCGGAGGGCGCCGTCCAGGACGGTGACGGCCCGGCCGGCCAGGGTCACCCGGTCGCCGTGCAGGGCCACGCGGACGTGCCCGCCGCGCGGCGACGCCTGGTAGCCGGTCAGGGCGTCGCGGCCGAGGCGCTCGGCCCAGTAGGGCGCGAGGGCGCAGTGGGCGGAGCCGGTCACCGGGTCCTCGGCGTCGCCGGGCAGGACCCGCGGAGCGAAGAAGCGGGACACGAAGTCGTGCTCCCGGCCGGGGCCGGCGGCCGCCGTGACGATCACACCGCGGGCGTCGATCCCGGCGAGCGCCCGGACGTCCGGGGCGAGGCCCCGCACGCAGTCCTCGTCCGGGACCTCGGCGAGCAGGTCGTTCTGGGCGTTGCGGCCGGTGTGCAGCACCTTGGCGCCGAGCGCCTCCGCGAGCCCTTCGGGCGCCTCGACGGGGTCGGCGCGCATCACCGGGAAGTCCATCGCCAGCGCGCCGTCCTCCTCTGGGGTGACGGTGAGGACGCCGCTTTTCAGCGTACGGAACCTGATCGGTTCGCCCGCCGCGGCCGTGCCCGTCTCGTAGAGGGCGTGGGCGGAACCGAGGGTGGCGTGCCCGCAGAGGGCGACCTCCGTCTTCGGGGTGAACCACCTCAGCTCGAAGTCGGCGTCCCCGTCCTGAACCGGCCGGACGAACGCCGTCTCGGAATGCCTCATCTCCGCGGCGACGCGCTGCATCCACCCGGCGTCGGCGGCGCCCGTGAGCAGGCACACTCCGGCGGGGTTGCCGGCGAACGCGCGGCCGGTGAAGGCGTCGACGACGAGCATCCTCATGGCGCCGACGCTACACCCGCTTCACGCCGTGAAAAATCTCCCCTTACCAAGATCATCATTTGCGACGTACCCTGGCGGCACGGGCGTTTCCGGTTGCGCCCAGGAACGCGGGAGAGAAGATGTGACCGAACGGCTCGCCCTGTTCCCCCTGGGCACCGTGCTGTTCCCCGGCCTGGTGCTCCCCCTGCACCTGTTCGAGGACCGCTACCGCCGGCTGGTCGGCGACCTCCTCGAACAGCCCGAGCCGCGCGCGTTCGGCGTCGTCGGCATCGAGCTCGGCCACGAGGTCGGCGAGGGCGCGGCGCACCGCCTCGCCGAGGTCGGCTGCGTCGCCGAGCTGCGCGAGGTGACGCCGCACCCCGACGGGCGGTACGACATCGTCGCCGTCGGCGCCCGGCGGTTCCGGCTGAAGGAGCTGGATCGGTCCAGGCCCTACCTGCGGGGCGAGGTCGAGTTCCTGCCCGAGGAGCCCGGCGCCGATCCGGGTCCCGCCGCGGCGCGCGTCCGGCGGCTGTTCCGGCTCTACCGTCGGCGCCTCGGCGCGGCCGGCGCCGGACCGCCAGAGGAGATCGAGCAGGCGGACGACCCCGTCGCGCTGTCGTACGCGGTCGCGGCGGCGCTCGTCCTGGACGGGCACGAGAAGCAGCGGCTGCTGGAGCACGAGGACGCGACGCTGCGCCTGGCGGCGGAGGCCGAGCTGCTGGCCAGGGAGAACCGCATCCTGGACGTGCTCCCGATGATCCCCGCCGGGCAGTTCCTTGACGGGTCGTTCACGCCGAACTGAGCGGGCGCGGCAGACTTCTCCCATGAGCACTGCCAAGGCCAAGGGCGGCAAGGGCACCCCCGCGACGATCGCCGCGGCGAAGGCCGGCGTCGACTTCACGCTGCACGCCTACGAGGCGGACCCGAACGCCGAGTCCTACGGGGAGGCCGCCGCGGACGCCCTCGGCGTCCCGCACGACCGGCTCTTCAAGACGCTGCTGGCCGAGGTCGACGGGAACCTCACCGTCGGCGTCGTCCCGGTGTCGTCCACCCTCGACCTGAAGGCGCTCGCGGCGGCGGCCGGCGGCAAGAAGGCGCGGATGGCCGACCCCCGCGACGCCGAGCGCGCCACCGGGTACGTCGTCGGCGGGATCAGCCCGCTCGGGCAGCGCAGGCGGCTGCCGACCGTGATCGACGCGTCGGTGTCAGGGCTCGCGACCGTCTACGTCTCGGCCGGCCGGCGCGGACTCCAGATCGAGCTCGTCCCCGCCGACCTCGTCCGCCTCACCGGCGCCCTCGTCGACGCCATCGCCCGCGGGTAGCCGCCGCACGACCAGCTCCAGCAGCCCGTAGGCGGCGACCGCCGGCAGCGCCCAGAACACCAGCACGCCCTTGGCGCGCAGGTCGGCGACGCCGGTGACGGTGGTGCCGTCGCGGCCGTGCCGGACCACGTCCTCGAAGTGCCCGAGCCCGACCAGGTGGCCGGTCTGCCAGGCGAGGACGGCCGCCGCGGCGCCGCCCACGGCCAGCCCGAGCAGCAGCGCGGAGTCGTTGCCGCGCCCGCCCGCCAGGTAGGCGCCGGCGCCGCACACGGCTCCGGCGACGAGCGCGATCAGAGCGAAGCGGACGTCGATACCGATCGGGCCCTGGCCTTCCGGGTCGGCCAGAAGGGCCTCACCCTGCACGACCACGTACGTCACCTTCGGGACCACCGCCGCCCACAGCAGGCCGGCGAGCGGCCCCAGCAGCGTGACGACGGCGCTGGTGACCGCCCAGATCGCCAAGAGCCTCCCGGTGGGTCGCCGCACCTCGTACGCTCCTAGTTGCAAGTCGTCCGACAGCGAAAGCCTAGCCTGCCCAGGTCAACCGATCGACTCTCGAAGGGTGTCCGATTCTCGCCCACGACGGCCCCGATTACTGGGATAATGTGCCCGACATGTCCGGATTCAGCCCCGCGTTCGAACGCCTCGGCGCCGCGCTGGCGGCCGTCGTCCTGCAGCAGCAGGAGACGCTCGCCGAGTTCCTGCCGCGCGAGGACTGGAGCGCCGACCTGACCGCCCGCACCTACACCAGCGGCGGCGTCACGGTCCGCGTCTCGCTGCTCGGCAGCTACGCCGCCCGCGAGCGCACCTGGCTGTGGGGCTGGGCCAACCCCCAGTTCGGCGACGCGCACCCCGCCGTCGCCCCCACGCTGGTCATCCGGACCCTCGGCGAACGGCTCGGCATCACCGAGTTCACCACCCCCGAGGTCGACCTGTCCTGGTACGAGGGCCCCGCCGGCCACGGCGGCGAACTGATCGCGATGGCCGCCGGCGGCGTCCTCGGCGGCGCCGGATACATCGGCGCCGGCTACGACGGCGGCTCCGCCTACCTGCACGTCGACGACCCCCAGGCACCGCCCGCCCAGTGGGACCCCGTCCCCCTCCCCCGCCTGCTGGCCAACGCAGCCAGCCTCTTCCCCCACGAGCCGCGCCTCACCCTCGCCGGGTTCCTGTCGCACCACCGCGTCCCCTACCGGCAGAGCGACGTCCTCACCGAAGTCGCCCTCCCCGGCGGCGGCACCGCCCGCGCCCACTTCGACGGCCTCGGCCGCTTCGTCGACTGGAGAGCTGAGCTTATTGCGGTTTCTTAGGGTTTCGGGCCTTGGGGGCCCGAAACCCTAAGAAACCGCGGTGCGATCGCTGCATCGCTTCGACTCGCCTGGCGGCTCGCTGCGCGATCAGTTTCTTGCTTCGCTCGAAACTGCCTTCGGACGCGATCGCGATTCCTCAGGTCCCCGGTGGCTGAGGTGCCGGTTGCGGTTGTCGGGGGTGGTGGTTGCGGTTGCTGCGGGTGGTGGTTGCGGTCTGCGTCTCCTCGCCAGCCCCAACCAGAGCGGCCAGGGTGACCCGTCAGGTGGCGCTGGGTGCGCCGTCATCCGCTGTCGGCTAGGTCGGGCTCGGGCTCGGCGTCGAGTACCGCATCGGCAACTACGTGTACGGCCGCTACCTGGCCAGTGTCACGCCGGCGCTGTTCGCGGTGGGCGTCGCGGTCCTGATGCGC
>NZ_JBEZJQ010000020.1:0-165153 GCF_040653135.1 Actinomadura sp. NPDC048021 | reverse complement strand
GCCGCGCGGCGGCCAGCCCGGCCGCGGCAAGGAGCCCGGCGGCCGCGACCGCGGGCGCGAGCCAGGGGTGCCAGTCCGGCGACCGGCCGAGCAGCACGTAGGCCCACAGGGCGGTGAGGGCGACGGTCGCCGACAGGACCGCGGCGGCCGCGGGGGCGCGGCGGCGCTCCCACAGCAGCGCGGCGCCCGTCCCGGTGAGCGCGGCGATCGCGGGGGCGAGCGCGACGGTGTAGTACTCGTGGAAGATGCCCTGCATCCAGCTGAAGATCGCGGCGGTGAGCAGGAGCCATCCGCCCCACAGCGCCAGGGCGGCGCGGGCGGGGTCGGTGCGGGGCGCGCGGCGCGTGGCCCACAGCCCGGCGGCGAGCAGGACGAGCGCGGCGGGCAGCAGCCAGGAGATCTGGCCGCCGATGACGGGCCCGAACATGCGGCCCCATCCGGCGTCCTGGTCGAGGTTGCCGAGGCCGCCGGTCTCCTCGCCGTTGAGGCGTCCGAGCCCGTTGTAGCCGAGGGCCAGTTCCAGGACGGAGTCGTGCTGCGATCCGCCGATGTAGGGGCGGGCGGAGGCGGGCACCAGCGCGACGGCCGCGACCCACCACCCGGCCGAGGCGAGCAGCACTCCCCCGGCGGCGGTCAGCTGCCACAGCCGGCGCCGCCAGGGCGCGGGCGCGGCGAGCAGGTAGACCAGCGCGAACACCGGGACGACCAGGAACGCCTGGAGCATCTTGGCCAGGAACCCGGTTCCGGTGCAGGCGGCGGCGAGCAGCAGCCACCGGGTGCCCGCGCTCTCCTGGGCGCGCAGCGCCGCGTAGGCGCCGCAGGTCAGCAGCAGCACCAGCAGGGCGTCGGGGTTGTTGAACCGGAACATCAGCGCGGCCACCGGCGTCAGGGCGAGCGCGGCGCCGGCGAGCAGGGCCGCCCAGGCGGGGAAGCGGCGGCGGACGGCCGCGTGCAGGACCGCGACGGTCGCCACGCCCACGAGGGCCTGCGGGACGAGGATGCTCCAGGCGTTGACGCCGAACAGCCGGGCGGTCAGGGCCATCGGCCACAGCGCGGCGGGCGGTTTGTCGACGGTGATGGCGTTGGCGGCGTCGGAGGAGCCGAAGAAGAACGCCTTCCAGCTGGTGGCGCCGGCCTGGACGGCGGCGGAGTAGAACGCGTTGGCCCAGCCGGACGCGCCGAGTCCCCAGATGTAGGCGACGCCGGTCGCGGTGAGCAGGGCCAGCAGCGCGGGCCGGGCCCAGGCGGGGTCGGCGGCGGGGCCGCGCAGCAGCCGCCGTTGGAGGCCGCCCCGCCCGCGCGGGGTGCGGTGCGCGGGCGGGGCGGCCGGGATCGTGGTGGTCATCGTGGTGTCCCTGTTCAGCCGAGCTTGTAGAGCCGGGCGCCGGTGGAGCCGTCGCCGGTGGAGCCGGTGGTGCCGCCGTAGGCGCCGGCGTCGACGGGGGTGGCGTTCTTCTGGACCCAGGCGGTGACGGCGGTGTCGCCGCCGCCGGGGCCCATGCGGCCGCCGAGCAGGATGTAGCGGAGCTTGCCGTCCTTGACGTACTGCTGGAGCTTGGCGACGGTCATGGCGGGGTCGCTGCCGGTGAAGCCGCCCATGGCGATGGCGGGGCGCCCGGTCCGCAGGATGATCGAGGAGGCCTCCTGGGCGCTGGAGACGGCGACGAGCCAGGTGGCCCCGCCCTGGTTCTTCTCCAGGTAGGTGAGCATCTGGGTGTCGACGCCGTCCCCGGGGCCGCCGCCGAACCCGCCGCGCACTCCGGCTCCGCCGGGCCGCTGCCCGCGCCCGTCCGCGCCCCGCCCGTCGGCTGCCGGCCCGTCGGGTGCCTGCGCGTTCTGGCCGCCGGGCTGCCACGGGGGCGTCATCCCGCCGGGGGCCTGGCCGCCGGGCAGGGCGGGGGGCGCGCCGCGGCCGCCGGGGAAGGCGCCGCGAGGCCCGAAGCCGCCGCCGAATCCGCCGCCGGAGGTGGGGCCGGCCAGGGGGTTGGTGCCGTTGGACGTGGTGGAGGCGGCCGCGACGGCGTAGGCGCCGGGGCCTGCCAGGCCCGCGGCCACGGCGAGGGCGAGGCCGGCGACGGTGGCGCGTGTCCCGGCGCGGCCGGAAACCCGTCCCGCGATCAGGGCGGCGGCGGCCAGGACGGTGGCGGCGGCGACGGCCCACCGCAGCCACGGGTTCCAGGACGGGGTGCGGTCCAGCAGGACGAACGCCCACGCGCCCGTGACGGCGACGCCCGCGGGCAGCACCCACGCCCAGGCCCGCGACGTGCGGTGGGCGCGGGTCAGCAGGACGGCTCCGGCGCCGGTGAGCGCGGCGATCGCGGGGGCCATCGCGGTGGAGTAGTAGGGGTGGAAGGTGCCCTGGGCGAAGCTGAACACCACGTAGTGGACGGCGAGCCATCCGCCCCACAGCAGCAGCGCGGCGCGTGCGGGGTCGGTGCGGGGGCGGCGGCGCAGCAGGACGAGTCCGGCGGCCAGGGCGAGGACGGCGAACGGGATGAGCCAGGAGATCTGGCCGCCGAGGATGTCGTTGAACAGACGCCCGGCACCGGACTGGCCGCCGAAGCCGCCGCCACCTCCGGGGCCGCCGCGTCCGCCCGGGCCGCCGCCCTGGCCGAGAATGCGGCCGAGGCCGTTGTAGCCGACGACCAGGTCCCAGGCGGTGCCGTCGGTGCTGCCGCCGACGTAGGGGCGGGAGCGGGCGGGGATGGCGTCGACCAGCAGCGTCCACCACAGGGAGGAGGCGGCCAGGACGGCGCCGGCGGCGAGCAGGTGCCCGATGCGGCGGGCCGGGGCGGGCCGCGCGGCGACCAGGTAGGCCAGGGCCAGCGCGGGGACGACCAGGAACGCCTGGAGCATCTTGGTGTTGAAGCCGCATCCGACGAGGAACGCCGCGAGGAGCAGGGGCCGCAGCCGGCCGGTGTCGATGGCGCGCTGGCAGGCCCAGGCGGCGGCGACCAGGAACAGCACCAGGAGGGTGTCGGGGTTGTTGTCGCGGTTGATCGCGACGGTGATCGGGGTGAGGGCCAGGACGGCGGCGGCGGTGAGCGCGGCGGCGTGCGCGAAGGCACGGCGGACCGTCGCGTGCAGGACGGCGACGGCGGCGGCGCCGGCGGCGACCTGCGGGAGCAGCAGGCTCCAGGTCCCGAATCCGATGACGCGGGCGGTCAGCCCCATGGCCCACAGGGCCATGGGGGGTTTGTCGACGGTGATGTAGGAGCCGGCGTCCAGGGATCCGAAGAAGAACGCCTTCCAGCTCTGGGTGCCGCTCTTGACGGCGGCGGAGTAGTAGGAGTTGGCGTCGCCGGCGGCCGTCAGTCCCCACGCGTACAGGGCGGTGGCGGCGATCAGGACGGCCCACAGGGCGGGGCGTGCCCAGCGGGGGTCGCCTTCGGGTCCGAGGAGCAGGCGGCGGGCGCGGCCGCGGGGCGCGGTGCGCCCAGCGGCAGGCGGCGGGGTGAGGGTGGAGGTCATGCCGGGGTGCCTCCGGTGCTGTCGTGGGCGGGCGGGGGCGCGGCGACGGTCTCCGCGGGGCGCCCCGTGGCGGGTGCGGTTGCGGGTGCGGCGGGGTGGTCGCCGAGGCGGCGGGGGTGGAAGATCCAGGCGCGCATGAGCAGGAACCGGGCGAGGGTGGCCAGGGCGTTGGCGGTGACGAGCGCGGCGACCTCGACGGCGCGTCCGGCGCCGGGCGCGGCGGCGTGCAGCAGGGCCAGGCCGCCGGTGCTGAGGGCCAGGCCGAGCAGGAACGCGGCGCCGCCTTCGAGTTGCTGGCGCATGGCGCGGCGGGGGCCGGTGACGCCGAAGGTGAAGCGGCGGTTGGCGGCGGTGTTGCCGACGGTGGTGACCACCAGGGAGAGGGCGTTGGCCCACAGCGGCCCGAGGAACAGGCGCAGCAGGACGAACAGGATGAGCTGGGCGAGGGTGCTGAGGACGCCGATGACGGCGAAGGCGGGCAGCTGGCGGGCCATGCCGGCGGGGAGCGCGTCGGCGGCCCGGCCCGCGGCGGCGGGGCCGCGGCGCCCGCCGACGGGGGCGCGGAACGCGCCGGTGAGCATGCGGCGGGCGACGCGGGCCATGCCGCGCAGGTCGTCGCGGGCGGTGCGCAGGACGTCGACGCGGCTGTCGGGGTCGTCGACCCAGTCGACGGGGACCTCGTGGATGCGCAGCCCGTTGCGTTCGGCGAGCAGCAGCAGCTCGGTGTCGAAGAACCACTCCTCGTCCTCGACCGAGGGCAGCAGCGCCTGGACGATCTCGGTGCGGGCGGCTTTGAAGCCGCACTGGGCGTCGGTGAAGCGGGCGGCCAGGGCGGTGCGCAGCAGCAGGTTGTAGCAGCGGGAGATGATCTCGCGGCGGGGGCCGCGCACGACGGCGGAGCCGCGGGTCAGGCGGGAGCCGATGGCGAGGTCGCTGTGCCCGGAGATGAGGGGGGCGACCAGCGGCAGGAAGGCGTCCAGGTCGGTGGACAGGTCGACGTCCATGTAGGCGACGACGTCGGCGTCGCTGGTGCCCCACACGTGGCGCAGGGCGCGGCCGCGGCCCTTGTCGCGCAGGCGGACGGCGCGGACGCGGGGGTGGCGGTCGGCCAGGTCGCGGGCGATCGGCCAGGTGGCGTCGGTGCTGGCGTTGTCGGCGACGGTGATGCGGAAGGGGTAGGGCAGGGTGTCGGCGAGGTAGGAGTGCAGGCGTTCGACGCTGGCGGCCAGGACGCGTTCCTCGTTGTGGACGGGGACGACCACCTCGACGAGCCGTCCCCGTCCGCCGTGGTCGTGCGGCGGCGGGGGCGGCGCGGCGGGCGTGCCCGGTTCGGTGATGAGGTGACTCATGGGACCGAGGTTCGGGGGCCGGTGTGGGAGGGCGGTGAGCCGTGTCTTAACGCCGCATGAGAAACCCGCCGGGCGGTCAGTCGCCGGGTGGTCAGTCGCCGGGGCCGGGGGTGCCGGGGAGTCGGACGCGGGCGAGGGTGCCGCCGCCGGGGGCGGGTTCCAGGGCGACGCTTCCGCCGCATTCGGCGACGACGCGCGCGACGATGGACAGTCCGAGGCCGGAGCCGGGCAGGCTGCGGGCCGACGGGGAGCGCCAGAACCGTTCGAACACGTGCGGCAGGTCGGCGGCGGGGATGCCGGGGCCGTGGTCGCGGACGGTGAGTTCCCCGTCGTGCAGGGCGGCGGTGACGGTGCCGCCGGGCGGGCTGAACTTCACGGCGTTGTCGAGGAGGTTGACGATGGCGCGTTCCAGGGAGGCGGGGTCGCCGTGGACGTGCCAGGGCCGGGCGTCGCAGGTGACGGTGAGGCCGGGGCCGCGCAGGCGGGCGCGTTCGACGGCGCGGTCCAGGACCTCGTGCAGGGCGACGGTCTCGTGGACGGGGGCGGTGTCGGCGGGGCGGGCCAGTTCCAGCAGGTCGCCGACGAGGCTGGACAGTTCCCGCATCTGCGCGCGGACGCTGGCCAGCAGGTTGCGGCGGGTCTCCTCGGGCAGGTCGCGGCCGGCGGCCTCGGCGCGCAGCAGCAGGTCGATGTTGGTGCGCAGGCTGGTCAGGGGGGTGCGAAGCTCGTGACCGGCGTCGGCGATGAGCTGCTGCTGGCGTTCGCGGGAGGCGGCCAGGGCGGCGGTCATGGTGTTGAAGGAGCGGCTGAGCCGGGCGATCTCGTCGGTGCCCTCCTCGGGGATGCGGGTGTCCAGGTCCTCGGTGCGGGCGATGTGCTCGACGGCGCCGGTGAGCTCGTCCACGGGCCGCAGCGACGCGCGGGCGATCATGAGGCCGGCGGCGGCGGACACCAGGACGCCGAGGGCGGTGACGGCGGTGAGCAGCAGCGCCAGGTTGTCCAGGGGGCCCTGGACCTCGTCGAGGGAGATGGCGTAGGACACGGCGGCGGGGGTGCCGTCGGGCAGCCGGAACGAGCGGGTGAGGATCCGGACGCCGTCCTCGGCGCCGGTGGCGGTGACGCCGGTGCCGTCGTGGTAGACGTGGTCGCGTTCGCCGCGGGCGACCCGCGCGTCCTCGGCGCCGACCTGGAGCGCGCCGGCGCCGGGGACGGTGCAGCGCCGCCCGTCGGCGCGGACCAGCTGCATGATCTCGTAGGGGCCGGGCGGCGGGTTCTGGGCGCCGGTGCCGGTGGGGTCGGAGGAGCAGGCGGCCAGGATCGCCTCGGGGCGGCGGGGCAGGCGGGGGCCGTGGAAGGGGGGCTGACCGTCGCGGTAGCCGCCGTCGCGGGCGCCGGGCGGGCCGCCCGACACCGCGCCGAGGCGGCGGTCCAGTTCGCGGTACAGCTGGTTGCGGGTCAGCAGCCATCCGGCGCTGGCGCAGGCGGCGACGGCGAGCGCGACGGCCGCGGCGGTGAGCAGCGCCATGCGGGCGCGGAGCGTGAGCCTCCGGGTGAGGCGCCGGGCGACGGGGGCCCGGGTGCTCACGGGGACGCCGCCGGGCGCAGCACGTACCCGACGCCGCGGACGGTGTGGACGAGCCGCGGCAGCCCGCCCGCCTCGGTCTTGCGCCGCAGGTACATCACGTACACGTCCAGGGAGTTGGAGGCGGGTTCGAAGTCGAATCCCCAGACGGTCTCCAGGATCTGCTCGCGGGTGAGGACCTGGCGGGGGTGGGTGAGGAACATCTCCAGCAGCATGTACTCGGTGCGGGTGAGTTCCAGGGGGCGCCCGGCGCGGGTGACCTCGCGGGTGAGGGTGTTCATGCGCAGGTCGTCGAAGGCCAGGACGTCGCCGGGTGCGGTACCGGGCGCGGTACCGGGCGCGGTACCGGCGGGGGCGGTCATGGCGGCGCGGCGCAGCATGGCGCGGACGCGGGCGAGCAGTTCGTCGAGGTCGAACGGCTTGGCGAGGTAGTCGTCGGCGCCGGCGTCCAGCCCGGTGACGCGGTCGCCGACCATGTCGCGGGCGGTGAGCATGAGGACCGGCATGGTGGCGCCGAGGGCGCGCAGCCGCCGGCAGGTGGTCAGGCCGTCCATGCGCGGCATGAGCACGTCCAGCACGACCAGGTCGGGGGTCTCGCGCTCGACCTGGTCCAGGGCGGTGACGCCGTCGGCGGCGCCTTCGACCCGGTAGCCCTCGAACTCCAGGCTGCTGGTCAGGGACTCGCGGACGGCGGGTTCGTCGTCGACCACGAGGATCCGCGGGGGCGGTGCGTCCTGCGGGCCGGGTTCCATGTACTCACGGTAGACAGCGCCAGTGGGCGGCCCGGCCGCCGGCGGGTGTTTCTCATGGTTCTTTCAGAAACTTCTGAGGGCCGGTTCAGCGTTCGCCGTCGGGGCGCGCGCCGAGGTCGAGGCCGGTGTCGGTGTCGGTCTCGGCGGTGGCGTCGGCCCACGCGTCGCCGCCGGCGGCGGGTTCGGTGGTCTCGACGGTGGCCTTGATGACGACGGCGGTCGCGGCGGCCGGGCGGGGCGCGGCGGGGCGGGTTGCGGTGGTCCAGGTGGTCTTGGCGACGTCGACGACGACGTCGCGGGACACCTCGACGATGATGCCGCGCAGGGTGTCGCGCAGGGCGAGCTTGAGGGCGTCGCGGAGCAGTTCGCGCAGGACGGCCTCGACGGCGGCGGTGGCGGCGCGGGCGGCCAGGTCGCGGGCGGTTCGGGCCAGGGCGCTTCCGGCGGCGGCGGTGAGCAGCCCGGAGGCGGTGCGGGCGGCGCCGCGCACGGCGGGGTCGCGGCCGGCGCGGGCGGCCAGTTCGGCCAGCGGCGCCAGTTCGGCGGTGGCGCCGGTGGCGCCGGTGGCCTCGGCGGCGCCGCGGGCGGTGTCGCGCAGGGCGGCGGCCAGGTCGCGGGCGGCCTGCTCGGCGGTCTGGCGGACGGCGCGGGCGACGACGTCGCGGCCGGCGATCATCAGGGCGTCCACGGCGGCGTCGGCGACGGTGTCGACGGCGGCGTCCACGACCATGCGGGTGGCGGCCTGCACGACGGGGGCCGAGGCGGTGCGGCCGGCGGCGTCGGCGACGGTGCCGGCGGCGGCGCGGGCGAGGGGGCTCTGGGCGGCCAGGCGGCGCGCGGCGGCGGCCATGGGGTGGCGGGCGGCCTGCTCGGCGAGGGTCATCGCGGCGGCGGCGGCCTCGAACGCGCCGGCGGTGGCGGGGTTGGCCGCGGCGGCGGCGCGGGCCTCGGTGACGGCGCGTTCGGCGGCGGCGCGGGCGGCCTTGACGGCGGCGTCCCGTGCGGCCTGCTCGGCGGCCCTCATCACCGGCGTCCCGGACGCCTGCGCCAGGATGCGGTCGGCGGCGAGCGCGGCCGCGCCGCGGGCGGCGTCGCGGACCGGTTCGCTCGCGGTGGCGATGCGCGCGGCGGCCGGCGCCAGGCCGTCCCAGATCTCCTGCACCCGCCGGGCGGCCGCCTGGTCGGCGCGGTCGAGCCCGGTCGGCCGGTCGTCGTTGTCGCCGTCGTTGTCGCCCACGTGGTCGTCCACGGTCACGCCCCCTCATCGCGATCCCGCCCCAAATCACCATAACTGCCGAACAGTGCTGCCAGTTCCGGGCGACGTCCCCGCGAGCTCCGCAGCGCGCGGGGACGTCGCCCCCGGGGGCCGGGGTCAGCGGCCGCAGGACGGGCAGGGGGTGCGGGTGCGGCGGGCGTAGGCGCGGGCGGCGGCGGCCATGCCGGCGCCCCAGGCGAAGTAGGCGGGGACGGCGACCCAGAAGAACGCCTCGGGCAGGGCGAGGCCGCCGTCGGGCGGGAACGGGTTGCGGCCGTGCAGCCGCTCCCAGGACATCTGCAGCAGCATCAGCCCGAAGTAGACGACCAGGCCGGCGGAGATCGCGGCGCCGGGCCACAGCACCAGCCGGCGCGGGACGCCGCGCCCGGCCGCGCCGGGCACCCAGCGCGGCCAGGTCCGCCCGAAGGAGTGGACGAGGGCGAGGGGCAGCAGGCAGCCGCCGAGCACGAACCCGGCCTCGAACAGCATCGCCGAGGCGCCGGCGGCCAGCGGCGACTCGGCGAACCCGACGACGGCCTGGGCGGCGATGCGGGTGAGGCATCCGGCGACGGCGAGGTAGGCGGCCGCGTACGCCCAGGCGGGTGTGCGGGGCAGGGCGCCGGCCGCGGCCGCGGGGCGCGCGCAGGCGCCGCAGGCCGGTCCGGTGCGGGTGCGCGCGGTGTAGGCGCGGGCGGACAGGGCCGTCATGGCCCCGGCGGCGACGACCGCGGCCCGCGACAGCGCGCCGAGCGGGTAGAACCCCAGGCCCAGGCCGGGCAGGACCGCACCGACCGCGTCCAGCAGGAGCATCGCGCCGGAGGCGACCAGGCACGCCGCGGCGGCCCAGGCCGCGCCCGCCAGGGCCAGGCGCGCGGCGCGGGGCAGGCGGTCGGCGCGCGGGGACGCGAGGAGCGCCAGCACGAGCGCGGCGGCCCCGCACAGGCCGGCGCCCGCCCATCCGGTGAAGGCGACGAGGTCGGTGCCGATGGGCGACATGGCGTGGGGCCGGTGCCCGGCCGCCCAGTACGCGCGCAGGGCGCCGTAGGCGGTGACCCAGGCGAGCGCGGCCGCGGGCAGGCGGCGCCCCAGGGCGTGCGGCGAGAGGCGGGCGGCGAGCGTGGTGGCCATGGCGACGATCGTGGTCGCGGCGGGGCGAGCGGGGCCTCCCCGCCGCGGCCGAGACCGCTCCCCCGCACGGGGGAAGAGGCGGCCGGCCGAGCCGTCCCCTCACCCACTGGGTTCGTGCGCCGTCGCGGGTTGGTCCCGGCTCCCCTGGTCAGACGGTCAGGCCCGGAAGGGCCGAGCCGTGCCGCCGGGCGGGTCATTGGGCGGTGTAGCCGCCGTCGACGGGGAGAGCGACGCCGGGGACGTAGGCGGCGCCGGGGCTGCACAGCCACAGCACGGCCTGGGCGATCTCCTCGGCGGTGCCGAGCCGGTCGATGGCCTGGCCCGCTTCGGCTCGGCCGCGGTCGAGTTCCCCGGCGGCGACCATGGCGTCGACCATGGGGGTGCTGATGGTGCCGGGGCAGACGGCGTTGACGCGGACGCCGCGCGGGCCGTACTCGAGGGCGGCGCTCTTGGTCAGGCCGATGACGCCGTGCTTGGTGGCGTGGTAGGCGGCGCGGGCGGCGGCCAGGCCCGTGCCGGAGGAGGCGCCCGTGACGAAGGCGACCTGGGCGGTGAAGTCTTAGGTCGGGTTCATGAGGTGCCTCTCGTGACGAGAACGGTCAGGTGGGCGGGGCGGCGGCGTACTCCTCGTCGGTGACGGGGGCCAGCCAGTGGACGACGTCGTGGTCGGCGTCGCCTTCGTTGATGGCCAGGTGGACCATGAGCCGGTTGGGTGCGGCGCCGTGCCAGTGCTCCTCGTCGGCCTCGAACAGCACGCGGTCGCCGGGCCGGATGACCTCGACGGGGCCGCCCCGGCGCCGGCACAGGCCGATCCCTTCGGTGACGAAGACGGTCTGGCCCAGCGGGTGGCGGTGCCAGTGGGTGCGCGCCCCGGGCATGAAGTGCACCAGGTTGGCGCTGACGCGGGACGGGGCGGGCGCCGCGGCGACGGCGTCGATGTAGACGTCGCCGGTGAACCAGTCCGCGGGGCCTTTGGCGGTGTCGATGGTGCTTCGCGTGATCTGCATGGCCGTTCCTTGTCTGCGGGTGGTGTCAGGGCTGGAGGAGTGCCTTGACGGCGCGGCGCTCGTCCATGGCCCGGTAGCCCTCGGCGACCTGGTCGAGGGGGAGGGTGAGGTCGAAGACGGGGCCCGGGTCGATCCGGCCGGTCAGGACGAGGTCGATCAGGTCGGGCAGGTAGCGGCGCACGGGGGCGGGGCCGCCGCGCAGGCCGACGTGGGAGAAGAACAGCTCCTGCCCGTCGAGCCCGACGCCGTGGGGGACGCCGACGAAGCCGACGTCGCCGCCGGGCCGCGCCGCGTGCAGGGCCTGGCGCATCGCCTCGGCGGTGCCGACGCATTCCAGCACGCTGTCGGCGCCGATCCCGCCGGTCAGCTCCTTGATCCGGGCCACGCCCTCCTCGCCGCGCTCGGTGACGACGTCGGTCGCGCCGAACGCGCGGGCGAGCTTCTGACGCGGCTCGTGCCGGGACATGGCGATGATCCGCTCCGCGCCCATCTCCCGGGCGGCGATCACCGCGCACAGGCCGACCGCGCCGTCGCCGACGACCACGGCGGTGGAGCCGGGCCTGACCTCGGCGGCGTCGGCGGCCCACCAGCCGGTGCCCATCACGTCGGAGACGGCCAGCAGCCCCGGCCAGAACTTCTCGTCGGGCGGGCCGTCGGTGGCCACCAGGGTGCCCTGGGCGTTGGGGATGCGGACGTAGTCGGCCTGGCAGGTGCTCATGAACTCCCGGTTCAGGCAGTTCGACTGGAAGCCGTTGCGGCAGTTCGCGCAGGTGTTGTCGGAGGTCGCGAACGACCCGACGACGAACTGGCCCGGCTTCACCGAGGTCACCTCGGACCCGACCTCCTCCACGAAGCCGACGTACTCGTGGCCCATCGGATGGGCCGCGTCGGTCGGCTCGGCGCCGCGGTAGGGCCACAGGTCCGAGCCGCACACGCAGGTGACCGCGGTGCGGATGACCGCGTCGGCGGGGTGGAGGATCTTCGGGTCGTCCAGGGTCTCGAAACGGATGTCGCCGGGGGCGTGGATCACTGCTCCGCGCATGGGAAGGTTCCTTTGCTTTCACGGCGCGGCCGCGCCAGAGGTGCGGGCGGGCGCCTGGTGCGGTCCTTCGCCCGGCGGGCCGGGTGGCGAACCACGCTGGGGCCGGGCGCGGGGCCCCTTGCCGTCACGTGCTTGACCTGCGGCGGGAGCACCACGCCTCCCAGGTAACCGCGTCTCGGAGCGCGTAGCGAGGCACCGTCGAAGGGTGTACCGGCAGTACATGGCTGCGGCCGCGGGCAGCGCGTAACGTCGAGGTGTGGACAACCGTGAAGAGGTCCGCGAGTTCCTGACCTCGCGGCGCGCGAAGATCACTCCTGGGCGGGCGGGGCTGCCGCCGGGTTCCCGGCGCCGGGTGCCGGGGCTGCGCCGCACGGAGGTCGCGGCGCTGGCCGACATGAGCGTGGAGTACTACGCCAAGCTGGAACGCGGCAATCTCGCGGGCGTCTCCCCGGCGGTCCTGGAGGCGCTCGCCCGGGCGCTGCGGCTGGACGACGCCGAACGCGCCCATCTGCTGAACCTGGCTCAGGCCGCCGACGGCACCGAGGCCCTCACCCGTCCCCGCCGCCGCCCCAAGGGGCAGTGGAAGCCGCACCGGAGCCTGCAGTGGGCGCTGGACGCCGTCACGGCGGGGCCGGCGTTCGTCCGCAACGGCCGCATGGACATCGTCGCCGCCAACCAGCTCGCCCGCGCCTTCTACGACGACGTCTACGCCACTCCCGGCAACCAGGCGAACCTGGCGCGCTTCACCTTCCTGGACCCCACCGCGCGCCGCTTCTACCCCGACTGGGACCTGGCCGCCGACATCACCGTCGCCATCCTGCGCACCGAGGCGGGCCGCAACCCGCACGACAAGGATCTGCACGACCTCGTCGGTGAGCTGTCCACCCGCAGCGACGGGTTCCGCACCCGCTGGGGCGCCCACGACGTGCGCCACCACGGCAGCGGAACCAAGCGGTTCCACCACCAGGTCGTCGGCGACCTCACGCTCGCCTACGAGGGTCTGGAGATGGCCGCCGAGCCGGGTCTCACCCTGACCATCTTCACGGCCGAGCCCGGGTCCGCCTCCGAGGAGGGCCTGCGCCTGCTCGCCTCGTGGGCCGCCACTCCCCAGACCTCCTCCCCCGCGCCACGCTCGGGCGCCTGACCGTCCCCGGACTGGAACGCGTCCGCCGCGCCTGCCACCGGACCCGTCGATGGTCCGGCGGCAGGCGCGGCGGGGTCAGCGGCCGCGGACCCGGTAGGTCCGCACGGACAGGGGCGCGAACACCGCGAGCAGGAGCAGCGCCCAGCCGATCGTGGCGGGGACGGGATGGGCGAGGGGCCAGGCCAGGTCGCCGGCGGGCGCGCCGGGGTTGCCGAACAGTTCACGGCAGGCGGCGGTGAGGGCGCTGACGGGATTCCATTCGGCGATGACCTGCAGGACCTTCGGCATGCCGCCGGTGGGGACGAAGGAGTTGGACAGCATGGTGACCGGGAAGACCAGGGGGATGAGCTGGTCGGCGGTCTGCTCGTTCTTCACCACCAGGCCGAGGTAGCAGCCGGCCCAGCTGAGCGCGTACCGCATCAGCGCCAGCAGCAGGAAGGCCTCGGCGGTCTGCCAGAGGCCGTTGTGGGCGCGCCATCCGACGACCAGACCGGCGGCGGCCATGATGACCATGGCGAGGACGCCGTTGAGGATCTCGGCGCCGGTCTGCCCGAACGGGACGGCGGAGCGGGCCATGGGCATGGAGCGGAACCGGTCCATGACGCCGCGGGAGGCGTCGGTGGCGACGCGCATGGTGACGGCCATGGTGGAGGTGAAGGTGACCATGGCGAACAGGCCGGGCATCAGGTACTCGCGGTAGTTTCCCCCGCCGGGGACGGAGATGGCGCTGCCGAACACGTACCCGAACAGCACGACCATGACCGCGGGGAAGATCAGGGCGGCGATGAGCTCGCCGGGTTCCTGGCGGATGCGGCCGAGTTCGCGGCCGATGAGGGTGAGGCCGTCGGCGAGGGCCCAGCGCAGGCGTCCGGCGCGGGAGTCGGGGGCGGTGAGGGCGGTCATCGGACGGTCTCCTGGCTGCGCTCGGCGGGCTCGGCGGCGCGGACCGCGCCCGTCTCGGAGGTGTCGGTTTCAGGGGTGTCGGGGCCTGGGGTGCTGGGGGTGTCGGTGGCGGGGGTGCTGCCGGTGAGGCGCAGGAACACCTCGTCCAGGGTGGGGCGGCGCAGCCCGACGTCGCCGACGGTGATCCCGGCGCGGTCGAGTTCGCGGACGACGTCGGCCAGGCGCACCGAGCCGGCGGTGAGCGGCACCGAGAGGCGTTCGCCTTCCAGGGCGGGGTGGCTGCCGGTGAGGGTGCGCAGGAGCGCGGCGGCGCGGCCGGCGGCGGCGGGGTCGTCCAGGACGACGTCGAGGCGGTCGCCGACGGAGGCCTTGAGGCGGTCGGGGGCGCCGGTGGCGATGACGCGGCCGTGGTCGACGACGGCGATGTCGTCGGCGAGCCGGTCGGCCTCCTCCAGGTACTGGGTGGTGAGCAGGACGGTGGTGCCCTCGGCGACCAGGCCGCGGACGGCGTCCCAGATCTCGCCGCGGCTGCGGGGGTCCAGGCCGGTGGTGGGCTCGTCCAGGAACAGCACCTGGGGCCGCAGGATCAGGCTGGTGACCAGGTCGAGGCGGCGGCGCATCCCGCCGGAGTAGCCGGCGACCTGCCGGTCGGCGGCGTCGGCGAGCCCGAACCGCTCCAGCAGCTCGTCCGCGCGGCGGCGGGCCTCGCGGCGGGGCAGGTGGTAGAGGCGGCCGAACATGCGCAGGTTGCCGCGTCCGGTGAGCTTCTCGTCGACGGCGGCGTACTGGCCGGCCAGGCCGATGCGGGCGCGGACCCGGTCGGGGTCCCGGGCGACGTCGTGGCCGGCGATGCGGGCGTGCCCGGCGTCGGCGTCGGCGAGCGTGGCCAGGATCCGCACGGCGGTGGTCTTGCCCGCGCCGTTGGGGCCGAGGACCCCGCAGACCGTGCCGGCGGGGACGGCCAGGTCGAGGCCGTCCAGGGCCTGGGTGTCGCCGAAGCGCTTGCGCAGCCCCTCGGCGAACACGATCGGTTCGTCGGTCACAACCCCTCCTCTGGGTACGTTGTACGCAGCTACGGTAGACAACTGAGTACGACGTACGCAACTAGGATGCTCGGGAGAGTCACGAGGAGGTCCGTTGACAGGCGGCGAGCAGCACGTCAGCATCTGGTCGGTCCCCGAGCGGCAGGGCCGGGGGCCGCGCCCCGCCTACAGCCGCGCCCAGATCACCGAGGCGGCGATCCGCATCGCCGACGCCGAGGGGCTGGAGGCGGCCTCGATGCGCCGCATCGCCGCCGACCTGGGCACCGGCGCGATGTCGCTGTACCGCTACGTGCCCTCCCGCGACGACCTGATCGACCTGATGGTCGACCACGTCCTGCTGGAGATGGACATCCCCGACCGGCCGAGCGGCGACTGGCGCGCCGACCTGACGCTGATCGCCGAGAACACCCGCGCGGTGTGGAGCGGCCACGCCTGGCTGGTGGGCCTGCACCGGCCGCGCGCCACGTTCGGCCCCAACCGGCTGCGGCTGCTGGAGTTCGCCTCCGGCGCCCTGGACGTCGGGATCCCGATCGACGACATCCTCATCCTGCTGGACATGCTGAACGGCTACGTCGAGCGCACGGTGCGCGGCGAGATCGAGTGGATGCGCGAGATGCGCCAGAGCGGGATGACGCCCGAGCGCTGGATGATGCAGAGCGCCCCCTACGTCCGCGAGCTGCTCGACACCGGCAGGTACCCGATGTTCGAGCGGATCGTGAAGGACGCGCGGCTGCCCCACATGTCCGGCGACGAGCAGTTCCGGTACGGGCTGGAACGCGTCCTGGACTGCATCGCCGGCGCCCTGCCCGCCCGTTCCTGACCGCCCCGCCCCCTCGGGTCGGGCGGCCCGGTCGAGCGGGGCGGCGATCGGCGGGAGGGGGCATGAGCGGGGGCGGGCGGGGCACGAACCCGGCGAGGTGACGATTGCGTTCGGGCCGGCGCGGCCGGCCCGGGGGGCTCAAAGCCCGCAGCTCGTTCGTGATCGGAGGGGCACATGACCGTCGTTCCCACCCAGGAAACTCCGCGACCGGCCCTGCACAGCGGCCGGTGGCCGCTGCCGAGCGGGCGGGCCGCGGTGGCCGGCGTCCGCGGGATCGTGCAGGGCGCCCTGCGCGTGTGGGGGCTCGGCCCGGCGTCGGCGAGCCTGACCGACCGGCTGGCGCCGCTGATCCAGGACGCGGTGGCGCGGGCGGGGGCGAGCCGGAGCGGGTCGCTGGTGCTGCGGCTGGAGCTGCACGAGCCGGTCCGGCTGCTGCTGGGCGAAATTCTGCGACCCGGCGGGGAGGTGGGCGGGGAAACCGAGCGCGGCCGCAACGTCGCCGCGATCGCCGTCACCTACGGCAGGCGGCCCGTGCGCGGCGACGCGGGCGCCTGGTACGCCCACGCGTTCGTGTGGCCGCCCGCGCCGGGCCCGGCGCTCGGGGCGGAAGCGCTCGGGGGCCGCTGACCTGCGCGCGGCCGGGCCGCCCACCCCGGCGTGCGGCGCGGAGCGGCCGCGTCTCCCCGGCAGGAATCGAACCTGCGGCTTCCGGCTTCGGAGGCCGGCGCTCTGTCCGCTGAGCTACGGGGAGTCGAGGTCCCGCCCCCAGGGTGACAGCGGGGGCGGGACGGGAGACGCCGGTGGGATTCGAACCCACGTGAGACGGTTTTGCGGACCGCCGCCTGAACCACTCGGCCACGGCGTCACGGGGGGCCGGCCCTCGCGGACCGGAGAAGGGGATACGGAGAGAAGAGATACGGAGCCGCCCCCTCGCGGGGAGCGGACGGGGACGCCGGGGTCAGCGGGACGTCCGGCCGGCGGGACGGGGCCGGGGCGCGGTGCGTGCGCGGCGACATCGGGTCATGTCCCGTCCCTCCCTTCCAACGCCGGGGCCCGTCCTCGCAGGGCCCGTGCGGGTGCCGTGCGATCAGACTGCCCTGCGCGGGGAGGCGCCGCAACGGGTTTTCCGCCCGGCGGGTTTCCACTGAGCGGAACGATGATGTCCGGCGTGCGCCGCGCCTGGCGAGGGTGGGAGTTTCTGTGCGGGCCCCCTTTGCGAGGAGGAACGATGACGTTGCTCGACCCTGGTGCGTGGACCGGGAAGATCTTCGACGGCGGCTGGGCGGCGGCCGGGGACGGCGGCGTGTTCGAGGTGACCGAGCCCGCGACCGGCGGGACGCTCGGCACCCTGGGCGAGGCCCGCGCGGCGGACGCGGGACGCGCGGCGCGGGCCGCGGCGGCCGCGCAGCGCGACTGGGCGGCCCGCACCTACGAGGAGCGCGCCGCGGTGCTGCGCGCGGCGGGCCGGTTGTTCGAGGAGCACGCCGCCGAGATCGGCGACTGGATCGTGCGGGAGGCCGGGTCGATCCCGCCGAAGGCGGAGCTGGAGACGCACTTCGCCGCGAGCCTGTGCTACGAGTCGGCGGCGCTGGCCTCGCACCCGCAGGGGCTGGTGCTGCCGTCGGCGCAGCCGCGGTGGAGCCTGGCGCGGCGCCGGCCCGCCGGGGTGGTGAGCGTGATCTCCCCGTTCAACTTCCCGCTGATCCTGGCGATGCGGTCGGTGGCGCCCGCGCTGGCGCTCGGCAACGCCGTGCTGCTCAAGCCGGACCCGCGCACCGCGGTGTGCGGCGGGGTCAGCATCGCGCGGATCTTCCAGGAGGCGGGGCTGCCGGAGGGGCTGCTGCACCTGCTGCCGGGCGGCCGCGAGGCCGGCGAGGCGGTGGTGGAGGCGCCGGAGGTGCGGGTGGTGTCCTTCACCGGCTCCACCGCCGCCGGACGCAGGATCGGCGAGGTGTGCGGGCGGCTCCTCAAGCGCGCCCACCTGGAACTCGGCGGCAACAACGCTTTGATCGTGCTGCCGGGCGCGCGGGTCGCCGACGCGGTGTCGGCGGGCGCGTGGGGCGCGTTCCTGCACCAGGGGCAGATCTGCATGACCTCCGGGCGGCACCTGGTGCACGAGAGCCTGCACGCCGAGTACGTGGCGGCGCTGGCCGACAAGGCCGACAAGCTCCCGGTCGGCGACCCGGCGGCCGGGCCCGTCGCGCTCGGCCCCATCATCGACGCCGGGCAGCTCGCCCACGTCGACGAACTGGTCAGGGCGACGGTCGCCGCCGGGGCGCGGCTCGCGGCGGGCGGCACCCACGAGGGCCTGTTCTACCGCCCGACCGTCCTGGACGAGGTGACGCCCGACATGCCCGCCTACGCGCAGGAGGTGTTCGGCCCGGTCGCGCCGGTGGTGCCGTTCTCCACGCCGCAGGAGGCGGTGGAGCTGGCGTCGGCCACCGAGTACGGGCTGTCGCTGGGCATCCTCGGCGACGTCGGGCAGGCCATGAAGATCGCCGACGCGATCCCGGCGGGGCTCGTCCACATCAACGACCAGACGGTCAATGACGAGCCGGTCGTGCCGTTCGGCGGGGTGGGGGCCTCGGGCAACGGCTCGCGGTTCGGCGGCCCGGACGCCAACATCGAGGCGTTCACCGAGACGCAGTGGGTCACGGTCCGCGGCGAGATCGCCACCTACCCCTTCTGACCTTCCCCGGCCCCCTGCGAGCGTCCGCCCGCCGCACCCTGCGGCGCAGGCCCTGCGGCGCAGGCCCTGCGGCGCAGGCCCTGCGGGTCTCCCCGCGGGTCGTAGGCTCGGTGCCGAGGAGGGCTGATGGGGCGCGATCCGGAGTACCTGGCGTTCCTGCGGGCCCGCCTCGCCGCACCCGGCGGGACGGGCCGCACGGTCGGCGACGCACGCCGCGAGCACGCCGCCGACCTCGCCCGCTCCCCGCGCCCGCCCGTCGACACCGTGGCCGACCTGACGCTGCCCGGCCCCGCGGGCCCGATTTCCGCCCGGCTCTACCGGCCCGCGTGGGACGGCCCGGCGCCGGCGTTGGTGTACTTCCACGGCGGCGGGTGGGTGCTCGGCGACGTCGAGTCCTACGACCCCGTCGTGCGGGCACTGGCGGCGGCCAGCGGCGTCGCGTGGGTGTCGGCCGGGTACCGGCGCCCGCCCGAGGACCCGTTCCCGGCCGCGCTGGACGACGCCGTCGCCGCCGTCACCGGGGTCGCGGCGAACGCGGACCGCCTCGGCCTGGACCCCGCCCGGATCGGAGTGGCCGGGGACAGCGCGGGCGGCCAGCTCGCCGCCGCGGCCGCCGGCCTGCTGCGCGCCCCGGGACCGGCCCGGCCCGCGCTGCAGGTCCTGCTGTACCCGGCGCTGGACCTGCGCGAGGTCCCGCCGTCGCTGCCCGACCCCGACGGGCTGCGGTTCCCGCCCTCGGGCATCGGCCGCGCCCTGGACGCCTACCTGCGCGGCGCCGACCGCACCGATCCGCGCGTGTCGCCGCTGCTGGACCCCGACCCGTCGGGCCTGCCCCCGGCGGTGATCGCGACCGCCGAGCACGACCGGCTGCGCCCGCAGGCCGAGGCGCACGCGGCGCGGCTGCGGGAGGCCGGGGTGCCCGTGGTGCTCGTCCCCGGAACGGGCCTGGACCACGGCTTCCTCGGATGGGGGGCGTTCGCGCGCCGCCCCGCCGAGGCCGTCGCGCGGATCGGCGAGGCCGTGCGCCGCGCCCTCACCTGATGCGGCGCCCCGATCCGGCGGCCCCGGTGGTGCGGTGGTGCCGGTGGTGCGGTCCGGCCGGGCCGCCGTCACCGGCGACAGATCCGGATTACGGACGTGCTGGGCACGGCTCATCATCGACCTTAAAGACGCTTGCCGTGTCGTTTAACCTGCTGGGCGCGGGAAATCACTAACGCACGAACATTGGCCGGAACTCAGCCGACCGGCGAGGAGAGGCAAGTTGTACCGGACCCACGAGCTGCGCCGCGTCCGGACCGGGGAAACCGGGCTGGAGGAATGGGCCTGTCCCACGTGCGGCCGCCGCCTGCTGCTGCGGTGGCCGCCCCGCTACCACAAGACCATCGTCGAACCCGGTGACGAGCGCGCCTGCCACATCGGCAGATCCGACGACATCACCGAATCCGTGGCCGGCGACGCGGCCGGCGCACGCGACGCCGCGGGCGCGGGCGTCCTGAGCACGGCCGACACCTCCCGGTCCGACTGGCAGCGCCCCAACCAGCGGCGCTGGCTCCGCGAAACCGGCGTCGAAGCCTTGGAAAGCCACACCCGAGCCCACCTCAACCCCTCCGAACCCGTCTGACCCTGTCTGGTCCCGCGCGCCGACCCGTCACGAGCCCGCCCTGATCCGACGTGCGAGCCCGGTCCTCCCCGGGCCCTGGCCCGCCGCCAGGCCCGCCTCAGACCCCGGGCCCCCGCGCCGCACCGCCCGTCACGACCGCGCCAGCTCAGCGCGCAGCCGGTCCAGGCCCATCGGCCCCAGATCCAGCGCCCGCCGGTGGAACGCCTTCAGATCGAAGCCCGCGCCCTCCCGGCGCCGCGCCGCCTCCCGCGCCTCCAGCCAGACCTTCTCCCCCAGCTTGTAGGCGATCGCCTGCCCCGGACGCCCCAGATACCGGTCGATCTCGAACGCCACCGCCGCATCGGGATCGGGCCCCATGCGCCCCCGCAGGAACTCGAAACCCAGCTCCGGCGTCCACCGCTCCCCCTCGTGGAACCCCGCCCCCGCCGGAATCGGCAGCTCCAGATGCAACCCGATGTCCAGCACCACCCGCGCCGCCCGGAACCGCTGCCCGCCCGCCAGCATCCCCAGCCGGTGCGCCGGATCCCGGTAGTGGCCCAGCTCGTCCATCAGCCGCTCCGCGTACAGCCCCCACCCCTCGCAGTGCCCCGGATGCAGCTCGCTCGACACCCGCTGGAACCGGTTCAACCCCCGGTTCAGCGTCGTCACCCCCAGCTGCAGATGGTGACCCGGCACCCCCTCGTGGAACATCGTCGTCGGCACCGTCCAGGTCACGATGTCGGCCGACGGGTCCCGCACCGTCCACCACACCGTCCCCGGACGCGACAGGTCCTCCGCCGGCGCCAGGTAGTAGACCCCCGCCTCCACCGGCGGGATCCGGCACTCGATCCGCCGCAGCGGCCCCGGAATGTCGAAGTGCACCCCGTCCAGATCGGCGATCGCCCGGTCGGCCAGCTCCTGGATCCACCCCCGGAACGCATCCGCGCCCCCCACCCGGTGCGCCGGATCGGCGTCCAGCGCCGCCATCACCGCCGGCAGCGGCTCACCCGGCAGGATCTCCCGCGCCGCCCCCGCCATCTCCGACTCGACCCTCGCCAGCTCCTCCCAGCCCCACGCGTACGTCTCCGCCAGATCCAGGTCCGTCCCGAGAAAGTCCCGCACCCCCAGCCGGTACCGGTCGGCGCCCAGCGCGTCCCGCTCCGGCGCCCGCGCCGCCAGCTCCCCCGACAGGAACGACGCGAAATCCCCCAGCGCCGCCGACGCCCCCACCGACGCCTCCTCCAAAGCCCCCCGCAGCGGCCCGTCCCCGTACCGCGCCGCCAGACCCGCCAGATACGCCGGAGTGCCCGCGCACTCGCGGGCACTGCGCAGCACCTGCCGCCGCGCCGCCACCCGGCCCTGCCCGCACGCCCGCACCAACGACGCCCGCAGCCCGGCCAGGGCCCCCGGCAGCGCCGCCATCCGCGCGCGGACGGCCTCCCAGTCGGTGTCCGCCCCCTGGTCCAGCAGCTCCAGCGCCATCCGCAGCCGCTGGACGGGCCCGTCGGTGGTGTCCAGGAACTGCTCCCGCACCCCCGCCTCGTCGAGCGCCGCCTCGACCTCCAGCCGCTCCCGCAGCACCGCCGCCGCGATCCGCTCCGCCTCGCCTCGCACCGGCACGCGGCCCAGCTCCGCCAGCGTCCGCCGCGTCAGCTCCGCACGCGCCTCCACCCCGTCCGGCCCGTAGTCGGTCAGCCGGTCGTCCTGCCCGGCGATCCCCATCATCGCCGCCAGGCACGGGTCCAGCGCGGCGAACTCGTCCACAAAGCGGTCGGCGAGGCCATCCAGTGAGGTCACCGCCCCAGGCTACGACGCCCGCCCCCAAAAGTGATCATGAGAAAGTGCCAAACCGGCCGCCCCCGCCAGAGCAACCGCCCGGCACTCACCGAGGCACCACCGCGACGGCACCGCCAGGCCCCTCAGCGCGCCTCGGCCGCCAACCGCACACCCAGCCCCACCAGCACCACACCCGACACCTGGTCCAGCCGCCGCCGCACCACCGGACGCCCCAGCACCCGCCGCGCCGACCCCACCAGCCACACCACCGCCGTGTACCAGACCAGGTCGATCAGCGCCCACAGCACCGAGAACCCCACCAGCACCGCCGCGACCGGCCACCCCTCCGGCACGAACTGCGGCAGGAACGACACCGCGAACACCCCCGCCTTCGGATTCGCGAAGTTCGTCACCAGCCCCAGCCGGTAGGACCGCCACCCCGAAGCCCCGGCCCCCGCACCGCCACCGCCCCGCTCATCGCGCAGATCCTCCCCCGCGGCCGGACCGCCGCGGCGCGCACCCCACAGCGCCCGCACCCCGAACCACACCAGCACCACCGCACCGGCGACCCGCAACCCCTCATACGCCAGCCGCGACGCCGCCAGCAGCGCCGACAGCCCCACCGCCGCCGCCACCCCCCACAGCAGCACGCCCGTCTCGTTGCCCAGCACCGCCCACAGCCCCGCGCGCCGCCCCGACCGCAGCGACTGCCGCATGATCACCACCGTGCTCGGCCCCGGCACCAACGCGATCAGAACGGCCGCGCCCGCGAACGCGAGCAGACTCTCCAGCATCCCCCCATGCTGTCCGCCCGGCGCACCACCACGCAACGCTCTATTCCCCGCATGGGCGGCCTTCTCCGCACAGGCGAGCAGACCGCCCCAAACCCCCTACAGGGGAGCGCCGTCCCCACCACCCGAACCCGACGACGGCGAAGGCGAAGGCGACGACGGACCCGGCGAACTCGGCGGCACCGACGGCGACGGAGCCGGCGTCGTCGGCACCGGAGACCGCTCCGGCGCCCGAATCGACGGCGTCGGCTCCGGCGGCGGAGGCGGCGGCTCCTTCGCCACCGGCTGACACGCGAACAACACACCCATCAACAACGCCAGCACCAGCAACGCCGCCGCCAAACCCACCACGGCCGCCACCAGACTCCGCTCCGGCCCCCGCTCCCCCACCGGAACCGGACCCCCGCCCGGCACCGGCCGAGGCCCCTCCAACGCCGGCTCGCCCTGCCCCAGCCAATACGGCTGGAACTGCGGACCACGCCGACGCCCGCCCCACCACCCGCGCGCCGACCCCTGGAACGCCACCGGCTCCAAGAACCGCTCCGCCCCCACACGATCCGCCTCATACGACGTCGCCACCCACGGCGCCGGCCCGTCCGGCTGCGCCGCCACCACCGGCGCACCCTCACCCGGACCAGCGCCCCCCGGACCCCGCCCCGGACCCGGCACCGCCGCGTTGATCGCCGCACGGAACCGGTCCCGCGCCGCCGCATCACCCGCCGCACCCCGGTTCAGCACCGCCACACTCGCCCGGCGCCCCTCGCCGTCCACCCCCAGGAACACGATCCCGGCAGCGGACTCCGACAGACGCGCCGACAGACGGAACGGCCCCAACTGAGCGGGATCACCCGGCGGCAACGGCCTCGACATGGCCGCAACACTAACAACCACGCCCTACGATCGGCCCCGGAACACCCCCCGCCCGCACCCCCGAACCGATCATCCCCCGCACGCACGTATCCCCCGCCAACGGGTACAAGTGATCGCGTAGGGTCGTAAGGCACCCCATCCCGACGCACGAGGACAGGGCACACGACGGACAAGTGAGGGACACCCACATGACCATCGCCGCCACCGACGTCGACGAGGCCGCAGTCCTCCTGCAGTACACCCTCGCCGAAGTCAAGAAGGTCATCGTCGGCCAGGAGCACATGGTCGAACGCATGATCGTCGCGCTTCTCGCCCGCGGCCACTGCCTCCTGGAAGGCGTCCCCGGCGTCGCCAAGACCCTCGCCGTCGGCACCCTCGCCCGCGTCGTCGGCGGCACCTTCGCCCGCCTCCAGTTCACCCCCGACCTCGTCCCCTCCGACATCGTCGGCACCCGCATCTACCACCCCTCCACCGAGCAGTTCGACGTCGAGCTCGGCCCCGTCTTCGTCAACTTCGTCCTCGCCGACGAGATCAACCGCGCCCCCGCCAAGGTCCAGTCGGCCCTCCTGGAGGTCATGGCCGAACGCCAGGTCTCCCTCGGCGGCAACACCTACCCCCTCCCCCGCCCCTTCCTCGTCCTCGCCACCCAGAACCCCATCGAGTCCGAAGGCGTCTACCCCCTCCCCGAAGCACAACGCGACCGCTTCCTCATGAAGGTCGACGTCCACCACCCCGCCGCCCACGAGGAACTCCAGATCCTCCAGCGCATGAGCGTCGACCCCCCCGAAGCCGCCCAGATCCTCGACACCGACCGCCTCGCCGGCCTCCAGCGCGCCGTCCAGGAGATCTCGGTCCACGAACTCATCGCCGACTACATCGTCCGGCTCGTCATGGCCACCCGCGAACCCGACCAGTACCGCCTCCCCGACCTGCGCGGCGTCATCGACATCGGCGCCAGCCCCCGCGCCACCCTCGGCCTCGCCTCCGCCGCCCGCGCCCTCGCCCTCCTGGCCGGCCGCGACTACGTCCTGCCCGACGACGTCCGCGCCGTCGCCCGCGACGTCATGGCCCACCGCATCGTCCTCACCTTCGACGCCCTCGCCGACGGCATCGACACCGCCGACGTCGTCGACCAGATCCTCGCCGCCGTCCCCCCACCCCGCGTCGTCTGGAACCACGGCGCGGCGGCGGTGACCACCGCATGACCCCCCGGCGCCGGCGCAGCGGCAAACTCGCCCACCTCGCCCCCGAACGCACCCTGCGCCGACTCGAACTCCAGGTCACCCGCCGCCTCGACGGCCTCCTCAACGGCGAACACCTCGGCCTGCTCCCCGGCCCCGGCACCGAACTCGCCGAAGCCCGCCTCTACCAGCCCGGCGAGGACGACGTCCGCCACATGGACTGGGCCGTCACCGCCCGCACCACCACCCCCCACGTCCGCGACCTCATCGCCGACCACGAACTCGAAGCCTGGGCCCTGGTCGACCTCACCCCCAGCATGGACTTCGGCACCGGCACCATGATCAAACGCGACCTCGCCGTCGCCGCCCTCGCCGCCGTCGGCTTCCTCACCGTCCGCCTCGGCGACCGCGTCGGCGCCTACCTCCTCCACGACGACGGCATGCGCCGCTGGCCCGCCCGCACCGGCAAGGCCGCCCTGTACGCCCTCCTCCAGACCGCCCTCGACGCCCAGTCCGCCGACGACCGCACCGGACCGCGCACCGGCGCCACCGCCCCGCCCCGCGACCTCGCCGCCGCCGTCGCCGCCCTCGACCGCGGCCAGACCCGCCGCGGCCTGCGCGTCGTCATCTCCGACTTCCTCGCCCCCGACGGCGTCGAGACCCCCGACGGCCCCCACGGCCAGCCCGCCTGGGAACGCCCCCTGCGCCGCCTCACCACCCGCCACCAGGTCCTCGCCATCGAGATCATCGACCCCCGCGAACTCGACCTGCCCGACGTCGGCCTCGTGGAGATGACCGACCCCGAGACCGGCACCGTCCACGAGATCGTCCTCAGCCGCCGCGTCCGCGAACGCTACGCCGCCGCGGCCGCCGCCCAGCGCGACCGCACCCGCGCCGCCCTCCGCCGCTGCGGCGCCCACCACCTCGTCCTGCGCACCGACCGCGACTGGATCGCCGACGTCGCCCGTTTCGCCCTCCGCCAGCGCCGCGCCGCAGGCCGGCCCGTCACCACCGCGGGAGTGCGCCCATGACCTTCCTGTCACCCGAACGCCTCTGGCTCCTCGGCCTCCTGCCGCTCCTGGCCGCCGCCTACCTGCTCCTGCAACTGCGCCGCCGCCAGTACGCCGTCCGGTTCACCAACCTCGCGCTGCTGTCCCAGGTCGCCCCCCGCCGCCCCGGCTGGCGCCGGCACGTCTCGGCCGTCCTGTTCCTCATCATGATCGCCTTCATGATGTTCGGGTTCGCGCGCCCCGCCACCGCTGTCAAGGTCCCCCGCGACCGCGCCACCATCGTGGTCGCCGTCGACGTGTCGCTGTCCATGATGGCCAGGGACGTCTCCCCCAGCCGCCTCGACGCCGCCAAGGCCGCCGCCAAGCGCTTCATCGGCGACCTGCCCCGCCGCTTCAACGTCGGCGTCGTCGCCTTCGCCGGCAACGCCAACCTCATCGCCGCCCCGACCGCCGACCGCGACGCCGCCATCGCCTCCCTCGACCAGCTCGTCCTGGCCAAGCGCACCGCCATCGGCGAGGCGGTGTTCACCTCCCTGCAGGCCGTCCGGTCCTTCGACGCCCAGGCCCGCCAGGACCCGCCGCCCGCCCACATCGTCCTGCTGTCCGACGGCGACAACACCACCGGACGGTCGGTGCAGGAGGCCGTCGACGCCAGCCGCCTCGCCCACGTCCCGGTCTCCACCATCGCCTTCGGCACCCCCTACGGCACCGTCGACATCGAAGGCGAGACCACCAGCGTCTCGGTCAACAAGGAGACCCTCAAGAGCCTCGCGGAGAGCACCGAGGGCAAGGCCTACGAGGCGGCCGACGCCGACCAGCTCCGCGAGGTGTACGCCAACATCGGCAGCTCCCTCGGCTTCAGGACCGAGCACCGCGACGTCGCCGCCCGCTACATCGGCATCGCGCTGCTGTTCGCCTTCGCCGCCGGCGGCGTGTCGCTCGCCTGGTTCTCCCGCCTCCCCTGACCGCGCGCACGGCACGGGCGGCCCCCGAACGCTGATACGGTCGGCCGACGTGGGGGAACACTACTTCGCGGAACGGCCGGGCGCCGCCGCCCGTCGCCGCACCGTCGACCTCGTCCTGCCGGACCTGCACCTGCGGCTCGACACCGACAGCGGCATGTTCTCCCCCGACCGCATCGACCCCGGCACCCGCGTGCTGCTGGAGACCGTCCCCCCGCCCCCGGCGGTCGGCGACCTGCTCGACCTCGGCTGCGGATACGGTCCGATCGCCATCACCATGGCCAAGCGCTCGCCTCAGGCGAGTGTTTTGGGGGTGGATGTGAACCAGAGAGCGCTGGCCATGGCAGAGAGCAATGCCGAAACCGCCGGCCTTGACAATGTAAGGTTCACTCTGGCGGACGACGCCGACCCCGAGCAGCGGTTCGCGGCGATCTGGTCCAACCCCCCGATCCGCATCGGCAAGGCCGCCCTGCACGACCTCCTCCTCACCTGGCTCCCCCGCCTCGCCCCCGGCGGCCTCGCCCACCTCGTCGTCCAGAAGCACCTCGGCTCCGACTCCCTCCAGAAGTGGCTCGCCGCCCAGGGCTTCCCCACCGAGCGGATCGCCTCCCGGTCCGCCTACCGCGTCCTGCGCGTCGCCCCCCGCACGGAAGGCCACACCCGATGAGCACCCCCGACCCCGCGCAGGGACGCCGCCAGCTGCGCCCCACCGACGTCAAGCGGCTCAACCGCGACTGGCGCCGCCGCACCGGCGCCCGCGTCGACCTGCTCGTCGAATCGGTCACCCAGCCGTTCAACATGGGCTCGATCATCCGCAGCGCCGCCGTGTTCGGCGTCGAGCGCCTCTGGCTCGCCGGCAACGCCACGCCCCCCACCCACCGCAACGTCGCCAAGACCGCCCTCGGCACCGAGCGCCTCGTGTCCTGGGAGCACGCCGGCACCGCCGCCGAGGCCGCCGCCGCCGTCCGCAAGGAGGGCCTCCGCCTCGTCGCGGTGGAGCTGACGGCCGACGCCGTGCCCCTGCACGAGGCGCCCCTCGACGGAGACCTGTGCCTCGCCATCGGCAGCGAGGACCACGGCTGCTCCCCCGCCCTCCTCAGCGCCGCCGACGCCGTCACCTACATCCCGCAGATCGGACGCGTCGGCTCCCTCAACGTCGCCATCGCCACCGCCATCGCCCTCGCGGAAGCCCGCCGCCGCGAATGGAGCGCGTGACCCGAAGGCGTCCGGGAGCGCGCGGCGCGCTCGGCGCACCGCCGAAGCGCCCCCTCGTCACGCACTGATCATCGCGTTCCACCGCCGCGGCGCGGCCGGCGGGATTTCGCTTCGCCCGGGTGCGCGTTACGATCAGGCCATGCAGTTCCTCCTCCACGGGTGAACGCCCCGCCGCCGCTCCTGCGGTGGCGGCTTCCGGCGCCCCCGTAACCCCCCTCCTAGGAACTGCTTCGTGACCTCGTCCTACGCGGCCGTGCTGCGCACGCCCCACGCCTCCCGCACCTTCGCGTTCGCGTTCCTGGCGCGCCTGTCCTACGGGACCGTCTTCCTGTCCCTCACGCTGGCGCTCACGGCGTCCACCGGCTCCTACGCCCAGGCAGGCGGCCTGCTGGCCCTGCTCGGCCTCACCACCTCCGCCGTCTCACCCGTCCGCGCCGCGCTCATCGACCGGCACGGACCGCGCCGCACCATGCTCCCGATGGCCGCCGCCTACGCCCTCGTCCTCGCCGCCTTCGCCGTGCTGACCTCGCGGCCGGGCGCCCCCGTTCCGCTCCTCACGGTCCTGGCCGTCGCCGCCGGCATCACCGCGCCCCCCGTCGGCGTGGTCATGCGGACGCTGTGGAGCGCCCTCCTGCCGGATGGACCGCTCCTACGGCGCGCCTACAGCCTCGACACAGTGTCGGAGGAGCTGGTCTTCGTGACCGGCCCGCTCCTGGCGGGACTGCTCGCCGCGGCCGCCGCCCCCTCCCTCGGAGTCGCCCTCGGGGCCCTCCTCATCGCCGCCGGAACCGCCGGGATGGCCGCCTCCCCGGCGGCGGCGCCGCGAACGGGGACGCACCGCCGCGCGGGCCGCGTCCGGGTGTTCCCCCTCGCGCCGGCCATCGCGGCCGCGGCCACCGGGGTCGTCCTCGGCTCGACCGGCCTGCTGGCCGTCGCGTTCACCCAGCGGCACCACCAGCCCGCCGCGGTCGCCTGGGTGGAGGCCGCGCTCGCCGCCGGCAGCACCCTCGGCGGCCTCGCCTACGGCGCGCTGAGCCGCTCGGCGCCCGGCCGGGCCAGGCTCGCGGCCCTCGCCTGCCCGCTCGGCCTCGGCCTCGCCGCCGCGGGACTCTCCCCGTCCGTCGCCGTCCTGGCCGCGGCCGCGTTCGCCGCCGGGCTGTTCGTCGGCCCGACGCTGACCACCGCCTACCTGATCGCCGACGCCGACGCGCCGCCCGGCGCCCGGACCCGCACCGTCGCCTGGGTGAACACCGCCGTGAACCTCGGCGTGGCCGGCGGCACCGCCGCCACGGGCGCGGCCCTGGACGCGCTGCCGCTCCCGGCCTGCTACGCCGTCGCCGCGGCCCCGGCCGTCCTGGTCCCCCTCGTCCTGCTCACATTGCCGAAACGGCAACACGGTTCGCCTCCGGGCGGGGTCACCGCGCACGATCGAAGCATGGACGACACCACCCACCAGCAGTACTGGGACTCCCGCTACGCCGAACACCACCACATGTGGAGCGGCGAGCCCAACGCCGTCCTCGTGCAGGAGGCCGCCGACCTGGAGCCCGGAACCGCCCTGGACCTCGGATGCGGCGAGGGCGCCGACGCCGTCTGGCTCGCGCGCCGAGGCTGGCGCGTCACCGCCGTCGACATCTCCGGTGTGGCGCTCGAACGCGCCGCCGGCCACGCCGAGGAGGCCGGCGTCGCCGACCGCGTCGACTGGCAGCGCCGCGATCTGGCCGTCTCGTTCCCCGAGGGCTCCTACGACCTGGTCTCGGCGCAGTTCCTGCACTCCCCCGCCGACATGCCGCGCGAGGAGGTCCTGCGGGCCGCCGCGGCCGCCGTCGCGCCCGGCGGGATCCTGCTCGTCGCCGGGCACGCCGGGCCCCCGCCGTGGGACCCCGACGCGCACCCGGGAGTGCACCTGCCCACGCCCGACGAGGTCTTCGAGTCGCTCGCCCTGCCGGAGGGCGACTGGGAGGTCCTGCGCAGCGACGAGCACGAGCGCGTCCAGACGGCGCCCGACGGACGCACCATGACCCGCACCGACAACGCCCTCAAGCTGCGGCGCCGGGCGCGGTGACCCGCGCGGCCGCCGCCGTCACCGGGAGGTCCGCTCCATCAGCGCGGTGAACTCCTCCAGGGAGATCTTGCCGTCCCGGTTGGCGTCGGCGGCCACGACCACCTCGACGACGCGGGTCTCGTCGGCGTCCTGCCCGAGCCGGGTCATCAGGTTCTTCAGCTCCGCCGTCGAGATGTAGCCGTCGCCGTCCACGTCCACCAGCT
Source organism: Actinomadura sp. NPDC048021 (assembly GCF_040653135.1). Classification (NCBI taxonomy): domain Bacteria; kingdom Bacillati; phylum Actinomycetota; class Actinomycetes; order Streptosporangiales; family Thermomonosporaceae; genus Actinomadura; species Actinomadura sp. NPDC048021. The sequence goes on along the minus strand of NZ_JBEZJQ010000020.1, from coordinate 135,295 downwards.
CGAAGGTCGCCCGGTAGTCGTTCACGTCCGCCATGCTCGTGCTCCCTCGCTGATCGATTGCGGCGCCGACGCTAGCAGTCCTGACCCCGCCCCCGCCCTTTACGTAGTAAGGTCAAATCGGGCGGCACGGTCGGCCATAATCGGACGGGTGCGGCGCTCGTACGAATTCCTCGACCATCCCGGCCCGATCCCCTTCGCCCACCGAGGCGGCGCGGCCGGACGCCCGGAGAACTCGATGGCCGCGTTCCAGCGCGCCACCGACCTCGGCTACCGCTACCTGGAGACCGACGCCCACGCCACCGCCGACGGCGTCGTGGTCGCCTTCCACGACCGCACCCTCGACCGGGTCACCGACCGCACCGGCACCATCGCCCGGCTCCCCTACGCCGAGGTCGCCAAGGCCCGCATCGGCGGCACCGAGCCCATCCCCCGCCTCGAGGACGTCCTCGGCTCCTTCCCCGAGGCGCGCGTCAACATCGACCTGAAGGACGCCCCCGTCATCGGGCCGCTCGCCGAGACGCTCCGCCGCACCGGCGCGTGGAACCGCGTGTGCATCACGTCGTTCTCCACCCGCCGGCTGGCGCAGATGCGCGCCCGGCTCCCCGAGTTCACCGACCGCGAGGTGTGCATGGCGCTCGACCCCCGCGGCCTGATGGCGCTGCGCGCCAAGTCCATCGGGGGCCCCACCGCCAAGCTCGTCCGCCTCGCCGCCACCGGCGTCGCCTGCGCCCAGGTGCCCTACGGCCTCGGCCCCGTCCCCTTCGTCACCGAGGCGTTCGTCGACCACGCCCACCGGCTCGGGCTGCAGGTCCACGCCTGGACGGTCAACGACGCCGCCACCATGAAGCGCCTCCTGGACCTCGGCATCGACGGCATCATGACCGACGAGCTGGTCACCCTCCGCGACGTGATGGCCGCGCGCGGCCTATGGCCGCAGGAGAACCCGCCGCCCGCCCCGTCCTGACCCGTGCTCACCCCGCGACGCGGTCCAGGTCGGCGCGCAGCCGCGCGACACCCGTGAAGTGCACGGCGCGGATCCCGAGCATCCTGGCCGCCCGCACGTTCTCCTCGCGGTCGTCCACGAACACGACCTCGCCCGGGGCCGCGCCGAGCCGGCCGGTCAGCTCGTGGAAGATCTCCGGCGCGGGCTTGGCCAGCCCCAGGTCGGCGCTGTACAGCCGGTGCCGGAACAGCGACGCCCAGGGCCGCCCGTCCACCATGCGGGCCAGCTCGACGGGCGCGTTCGACAGCAGGGCGAGCGGCGTGCCGCGCCCGGCCAGCTCCCTCAGCAGGGCGACGGTGTCCTCGTTGACGTGCGCCCACGTGCGGACGTCCAGGGCCACCAGCACGTGGACCAGGTCGTCGTCCAGCGGCACGTCCAGCTCACCGCACACCTCCCGCCAGAACTCCTCGGCGGTCACGGCGCCCAGGTCGTAGGGCTGCCGGTGCGCCCAGTACACCGGCCAGAACCGCGCGGGCGGCGCCGCCACCGTCTCGGGCAGCAGCGCCCCGGCGCCCACGGGCGGGGACGCGCTGATCACACCGGCGTAGTCGAAGACGATCCATGGCATGGCGGCTCCTCAGGTCTCGATTGACTATCTAACACCCAATCTGATTGATTGAACACATGGAAAGTTCGAAACGGGTGGACATGCTCATCGAGCGGTTGCGGACCACCGAGCGCGTGAGCGTGACGGACCTGGCCGACGAGACCGGCGCGTCGGAGATGACCATCCGGCGCGACCTCGACGTGCTCGCCGAGCGGGGCGTGCTGCGCCGGGTGCGGGGCGGCGCGGTGAGCCTGCTGCTGCGCGGCGAGGCGATGCCCTTCGCCGTGCGCGAGCACGAGGCGGCCGAGACCAAGCGGCGGATCGCCGCCGAGGTCGACGGGCTCCTCGCCGACGGCGAGGCCGTCGTCCTGGACGCCGGGACCACCGCCCTGACCGTCGCCCGCACGATCGCCGGGCGGCGGCTCACCGTCGTCCCCCTGGACCTGCACGCCGCCAACGCCCTCAGCGGGGCCGCGCAGATCCGGCTGCTGGTCCCGGGCGGGCGGACCACGCCCGGGGCGCTGGCCTTCACCGGGCCCCTCGCCGAGGCCTCGCTCGCCGCGCTGCGCGTGGACACCGCCGTCCTCGGCGTGTGCGGGCTGTCGGCCGAGCACGGGCTGACGGCGCACGACCTGGACGAGGTCCCGGTCAAGCGCGCGGCGATCGCGGCGGCCCGCCGCACGGTCGCGGTCTGCGACGGTTCCAAGTTCGGGCGCAGCGGCCTCGGCCTCGTCTGCCCGGCCACCGCCCTCGACATGGTGATCACCGACCGGTCCGCCCCCGGCCCCGCCGTCGCACGGCTGCGGGACGCCGGCGTGGAGGTCAGGCTCGTATGACCGGCGCCGCCGCCGGGACGGGCGGTTCACTGCGGGCGGCCCGGCTCGCCACCTTCGCCTACTTCACCCTCGCCGGTTTCCTGCTGGGAATGTGGATCGTCCATATCCCGCCCATCGAGCACCGGACGGGGATCGACCACGCGGTGCTCGGACGGGTCCTGCTGCTGCTCGGCGCGGGCGCGGTCGCCGGGATGCGGGTCGCGGGCCCCCTCGCCGACCGCGCCGGCGCCCGCAGGGTGGTGCCGCTCAGCGCCGCGGCGGCCGGCGCCGCGCTGGTCCTGCCGGGCCTGGCGACCGGCGCCTGGGCCCTCGGCGCGGCGCTGCTGCTCCTCGGCGCCGCCCACGGAGCGCTGGACGTCGCCATGAACGCCCACGCCGTCCAGGTCGAGCGCGGCTACGGAAGGCCCGTGATGGCCGCCTTCCACGCGGCCTTCTCTCTCGGGGGCGTCCTGGCCGCTCTGGCCGGCGCCCGGACGCTCACCTGGGGCTGGAGCCCGGCGGCGACCTTGGGCACGGTGGCGGTCCTGAGCACGGCCGTGGGCGCGGCGGCCGCTCCCGCGCTGCTGCGGTCCGGCGGAACGCCGGACACCGCCGCCCCGCCGGCGCGCCGCCGGACGCCCCGGCGCATCCGCGGGCTGGCCGTCCTCGCCTTCATGATCATGCTGTGCGAGGGGGTGGCCAACGACTGGAGCGTGCTCCACCTGCGCGATCTGGGTGCGTCGCCCGGCACCGCGGCGCTTGCGTTCGGGGCCTTCTCCGCCGCCATGACCGGCGGGCGCCTGCTGGCCGACCGGCTCGCCGCGCGCTTCGGCCCGGTGGCCGTGCTCCGCAACGGCACCGCCCTGGCCGCGGCCGGCCTGACGGTGGCGGCGCTGTCGCCCTGGGCCGCGCCTGCCCTGGCCGGCTGGGCGGTGCTCGGGGCGGGGCTGTCGGGGGCGGTCCCCCAGTTGTTCAGCGCGGCGGGCCACCACGACCGGGAGTCCTCGGGCGCCAACGTCTCCCGCGTGGCCGGGCTCGGCTACCTAGGGATGCTCGCGGGGCCGGCCGTCATCGGCCCGCTCACCCGCGTCGTGCCGCTCGGGCTCACGCTGTTCCTGCCGGTGGCGCTGTGCGCCGTCGCGGCCGCGGCGGCGGGGCTCGTGCGGCCCCGGGACGGCGCCGGTCTGCGCCCCGGTCGCGAGGCCGAGGTCAGGGCCTGAAGCCGGGCGGGCGGTACTCGGCCGCGATGCGCATCGGCGGCTGCGGCTGCTGCTGGGGCCGCTCGGCGGGCCGCGACGGCTGCCCCGGGGGGACGGTCCCGCCGACCTGCAGGTCGGCGCGCTGGGCGCGGACCGTCTCCAGGAGTTCCAGATCTTCTGGAGAGACCAGGGCGGCCATCACCCTGCCCCGCCGCGTGAGCTTGACGGGCTCGCCGGTGTAGGCGACCCGGTTCACCAGATCCGCGAACTGGGCGCGTGCTTCGGTCACCGGAACATCCACGTGATTCATCGTATAGCGAAACACCCCGCCCCCCTCTGGCCCTCTCGCGGGCACTGGAATACTGTCCGTACGTAGTGTACGAAACGTACAGATGATCAGGGAGGCGCGATGGACGGCGGACCGTGGCGACAGGACGGCCGGCAGCCGGCGGAGACGTTCACCGGCAGGTCGCGGGCACGCGTGGACGAGATGACGCGACCGGCGGACGCGCAGCTGTTCGAACGGCTGCTGGCCCAGCGGATCGTGTTCCTCGGCAGCGAGATCGACGACGGTCTGGCCAACCGGATCAACGCGCAACTGCTGCTGCTCGCGGCGCAGGACGCCCGGCGCGACATCACGATCTACATCAACTCCCCCGGCGGCGTCGTGGACGCCGGGATGGCGATCTACGACATGATGCAGTTCGTCCCGAACGACATATCCACGGTCGCGATGGGCATGGCCGCCTCCATGGGACAGACGCTGCTGTGCGCGGGGACCCGGGGCAAGCGGTACGCCCTGCGGCACGCGCGCGTGATGATGCACCAGCCGCACGGCGGCATCGGCGGCACGGCGTCCGACATCAGGATCCAGGCGGAGCAGTCGCTGTACCTCAAGCGGACCCTCGCGGAGCGGACGGCGTTCCACACCGGGCAGCCGCTGGAGCGGATCGAGGCCGACGGGGACCGCGACGCGTGGTTCACGGCCGAGCGGGCCCGCGACTACGGCTTCGTCGACCACGTCATCGACAGCACCGACCGGGTGGGCACATGACACGCGCGGAACGGCGCTCCCTCGTCCCCCAGTTCGAGGAGCGCACCGGCCAGGGCCGCAAGGAGACCGACCCCTACAGCAAGCTGTTCGAGGAGCGCATCGTGTTCCTCGGCGCGCCGGTGGACGACACCAGCGCGGGCGACGTCACGGCGCAGATGCTGGCGCTGGAGGGCATGGACCCCGACCGGCCCATCGCCCTCTACATCAACTCGCCGGGCGGGTCGATCACCGCGATGCTGGCGATCTGCGACACCATGCGCTACGTGCGGCCCGAGATCGAGACGACCTGCGTCGGGCAGGCCGGGTCGGCGGCGGCGATCCTGCTGGCGGCGGGCTCGCCGGGGCGCAGGCAGGCGCTGCCGAGCGCCCGGATCCTCCTGCACGAGCCGGAGATCGACGTGGCCGAGGGCGCCGCCACCGACCTGGCGATCCAGGCGCGGGAGGTGCTGCGGATGCGCGAGCAGACCGAGGCGATCCTGGCCGAGTCCACCGGGCACGACCCCGTGACCGTCCGCCGCGACCTGGACCGCGACCGCTACTTCAGCGCCGCCGAGGCCAAGGACTACGGGCTCATCGACGCGGTGCTCACGTCCCGTCACTAGCGCGCCAGCCGCGTGTTCCCCGCCGGCGGCCGGGGACGAGCGCAAACAGCAGGGTTGGATCACCCCGGGTGGGGGAATCTTGTCACGGTGTTCAGCGTTGGTCTGGGCAAGACCGCAAGCCGTCTGGGAGGCACGTGACGATGGCCGAGCGCGCACTTCGCGGCACCCGACTCGGAGCGACGAGCTACGAGAACGATCGCAACACCGATCTGGCCCCTCGCCAAGAGGTGGACTACACCTGCACCAAGGGCCACCGGTTCACCGTGACGCTCGCAGCCGAGGCCGAGGTGCCGATCACCTGGGAATGCCGCAGCTGCGGCGCCACGGCCCTGCGGGTCGACGGCGAGCTGCCCCAAGCCAAGAAGGGAAAGCCGCCGAGGACCCACTGGGACATGCTCATGGAGCGCCGCACGCTGGAAGACCTGGAGGAGGTCCTGGCCGAACGCCTGGAGATCCTGCGCGCGGGGCGCAGGAAGTCCGCGTGAGCGGCTGACAGTTCTCGACGCGAGGGCCCGTACCGGCGGGGGTGCGGGCCTTCGCCATGCCCGGCGGTCCTTCGCCCGCCGGGCCCTCGCCCCGCCGGGCCGGCGCGCCCGTCACCGCCCCGAGCGGGGCAGTACCAGGCCGCTCTCGTAGGCGGCGACGACCGCCTGGACGCGGTCGCGCAGCCCGAGCTTGCGCAGGATCCGGCTGACGTGGGTCTTGACCGTCTCCTCCCCCACGACCAGACGGGCGGCGATCTCGGCGTTGGACAGGCCCTCGGCGACCAGGCGCAGCACGTCGGTCTCGCGCGGGGTCAGCGCGTCCAGGGCCGGCCCCGCCGACGGCGGGCGCGGCCGCAGCCGCGCGAACTCCCCGATGAGGCGGCGGGTGACGGCCGGGGCCAGCAGCGCCTCCCCCGCGGCGACGACCCGGACGGCGTCGAACAGCCGCTCGGCCGTGACGTCCTTGAGCAGGAACCCGCTGGCGCCCGCGACGAGGGCGTCGTAGACGTGCTCGTCCAGGTCGAAGGTGGTCAGCATCAGGACCCGCGGCGCGTCGGGCTCGGCGGTGACGCGGCGCGTGGCCTCGATGCCGTCCATGACCGGCATCCGCACGTCCATCAGCACGACGTCGGGACGGTGGTCGCGGCACACCCGGACCGCGGCGGCGCCGTCGCCCGCCGTCGCCACGACCTCCAGATCGGGCTGGGTGCCCAGCAGGGCCCCGAAGCCGGCGCGGACGACCTCCTGGTCGTCGGCCACCGCGACGCGGACGCTCACGACTCCTCCCCCAGCGGCAGCGTGGCCTCCACCAGGAACCCGCCGGCGGGCCCGGGGCCGGTGCGCAGGTCGCCCCCGACGGCGGCGGCGCGCTCGCGCATGCCGAGCAGCCCGTGCCCGGCCGGGCCACCAAGGCCGGCGTCGGTGCCGGGGCCGGGGCCGTTGTCGCGGACGCTGACGCGCAGCGCGTCCGGGGCGTAGTCGAGCTCCACGTCGACGGCCGCGCCGGGCGCGTGCCTGCGCGCGTTGGTCAGGGCCTCCTGGACGATCCGGTAGGCGGCCAGCTCCAGCCCGGGGTCCAGGGCCGCGACGTGCCCGGCGACGATCAGGCGGACGCCCGCGGCGCCCGACTCGCGGGTCCCGTCGACCAGGTCGAGGAGCTCCTGCAGGCCCGGCTGGGGGCGGCGGGTCGGCTCGGCGCCGGCGTCCTCGCGCAGCACGCCGAGCAGCCGCCGCATCTCGGTGAGCGCGGTGCGGGCGGTGTCGCCGATGGCCAGCAGCCGATTCGCCCCCTCCTCCGGCATGCCGGGGACCGCGAGCCGGGCCGTCTCCGCCTGCACGGAGATCATCGAGATGTGGTGGGCGACGACGTCGTGCAGCTCCCGGGCGATGCGGGCCCGCTCACCGCGCGCGGTGTGCTCCAGCAGGGTGGTCTCGAACTCCCGCCGCGAGGCGTCGAGCGCGGCCGCCTCGGCGCGGCGCCGCAGGACGCGGCGGCGCGCCAGGACCGTCCAGACGGTGGCGAGGGCGGCGAGGGCCGCGACGGCCGGCCCGCGGTGCAGGACGCACGCCGCGGCGGCGGCCGCCGTGATCACCGCCGCGGCCGCCGCGCCCCGGTCGCGGACGGCCGCCAGCGGCAGCGTCGCGCACACGTCCACCAGCAGGACCAGCGCCAGGACGGCGCCCGAGCCGTGGGTACGGTAGACGGCCTCGGCGGCGGCGGCCGCGGTGAGGCAGCCGCCGGCCACCGGCCACCGCGCCCGCCCGGCGGTCTCGTCGCTGTCGCCCACGGACGCCATTGTGGCGCGGACGGCGCCGCGGCGGCGTCCCTCCCGCGGGGGACGCCCGCTCCCCCGGGCCGCGCCCGCCGGAACTGCTCCCTGGCGTGACGACCCGCGGCGGCGGCGCTCCGTAGTCTCCCGGTCCATGGAGGCAACCATCGAAGTACGGGCCCTGCGAAAGCGGTACGGGCCCACCCTGGCCGTGGACGGCCTGTCGTTCACGGTCGGCCCCGGGCAGGTCACCGGGTTCGTCGGCCCGAACGGCGCCGGCAAGTCCACCACCATGCGGATGATCATGGGATTGGACCGGCCGGACGGCGGGACGGCGCTGGTCGGCGGCCGGCCCTACCGGTCACTGCGGACGCCGCTGTGCCGGCTCGGGGCGATGCTGGACGCGTCCGCGGTCCATCCGGCCCGCCGGGCCCGCGACCACCTGCTATGGCTCGCGCACGCCAACGGGCTGCCGTCCCGGCGGGTGGACGAGGTGATCGGGCTGACCGGGCTGGCGAGCGCGGCCCGCCGCCGGGCGGGCGGGTTCTCCCTCGGCATGCGGCAGCGGCTCGGGATCGCCGCGGCGCTGCTCGGCGACCCGCCGGTGCTGATGTTCGACGAGCCGGTCAACGGCCTGGACCCCGAGGGCGTCACCTGGATCCGGGGGCTGCTGCGGTCCCTGGCCGCCGAGGGGCGCGCCGTGCTGGTCTCCAGCCACCTCATGGGCGAGCTGGAGGGCGGCGCGGACCATCTGGTGGTGATAGGGCGTGGCCGGCTGATCGCCGATACCAGGGTCGCGGACCTGCTGGAGGCCGCGTCCGGCGGCCGGGTCGAGGTGCGCACGGCCGAGCGCCGGGAGGCGATGACCGCTCTGGCCCGCGCGGGCGCCACGGTGGCGGCGTCCGGCCCGGATGCCGTCACCGTCACGGGGCTGGCCGCCGAGAAGGTCGTCGCGGTCCTCACCGAGGCCGGGGTGGGGTTCAGCGGGGTGGGCGAGCACCGCGCGTCGCTGGAGGAGGCCTACATGGAGCTGACCCGGGACGCGGTCGAGTTCCAGGCGGCGCAGGGGCGGGAGTCCCGGTGAGCGCCCCAGGGACCGCCGCGGTCGCGCCGTACCGCAGCACGGTCCAGGACGAGGCCCGCGACGGGTTCGGGCGGCTGCTGGCCGCCGAGTGGACCAAGCTGCGCACCGTCCGCCGATGGATGCTGGCCCTGCCGGCGTCGGTACTGCTGACCGTGCTGGTCGCGCTGCTGGCGGCGGCCGGCAGCCAGTCCACCCGCTCGGGCGACGGGCCGCCGCCCGACCCGGCGCTGCTGAAGATCTCCGACCTGGGCCACTACACCTACCTGCCGCTGGCGGGAGACGGCACGGTCGTCGCGCGCGTCACCTCCCAGGAGGGCGGCGGCGCCTGGGCCAAGGCCGGCCTGATGGTCAGGGGGAGCACGCGGGCGGGCGCCCCGTACGCGGCGCTGGCGGTGACGCCGGGACACGGCGTCCGCCTCCTGAGCGGCTACAAGGAGGGCGGCGCCGGCGGCGGGCCGGGCGCGGTGCCGCGCTGGCTCAAGCTGTCCCGCGCCGGGGCGGACGTCACCGGTTACGCCTCGGCCGACGGCCGCGGCTGGCGCCGCGTCGGGTCCGTCCGGCTGAAGGGGCTGCCGCGGACGGCTCTGGCGGGCGTGTTCGTGGCCGCCCCGGACAAGGTCGAGGTGCGGCGGATGTTCGGCGGGGAGAGCGTCTCCGGGCAGCCCTCCGCCACGCGGGCGGCGTTCGACCAGGTGGCGGTGGCGCCGGCGCAGCCGGGCGCCGCCTGGCGGGACCGCGCCGCGGCGAGCGGGCCGGCGGCCGACCCGTCCCTGGACGGGCGCACCGGGTCCGGAGGGACGATCACGCTGAAGGGCGTGGGGGACATCGGGCCCAACGCGTTCGCCGACGACATCACCAGGACCACCCTCTCCGGCGCGCTCATCGGGCAGGTGGCGATCGTGACGCTGGCGGTGCTGTTCGTGACGGCGGAGTACCGGCGCGGGATGCTGCGCACGACGTTCGCGGCCGCCCCCCGGCGCGGCCGGGTGCTGGCGGCCAAGGCGGTCGTGGCGGGCCTGGCGTCACTGGCGGCGGGGCTGGCCGCGGCGTTCGGGTCGGTGCTGCTCGCCGGGCCGCTGGAGCGCTCGCACGGGCTGGCGGTGCCGCCCCTGACCGACGGCGCGGTGCTGCGCGCGGTCGCCGGGACGGGGGCGCTGTTCGCCGTGATCGCCGTGTTCTCGCTGGCGGTCGCGGTGATCGTGCGGCGCGGCGCGCCCGCGATCACGATCGTGCTGCTGCTCCTGCTCGTCCCGCAGATCGTGGCGACCGGGCTGCCGCTGTCGGCGGCGCGGTGGCTGGAGCGGCTCACCCCGGCGGCCGGGTTCGCGATCCAGCGGACCGTCGAGCGATTCGACCAGTCGATCGATCCGTGGGCGGGACTCGGGGTGCTGTGCGTGTACGCGGCGCTCGCGCTGGCGGCGGCCGCGCGGCTCGTCGCGAGGCGTGACGCATGACCGGCCGGGCAGGGACGGGCCTGCACGCGTTGCACGCCGAGTGGACGAAGCTGCGCACGGTGCCGAGCACGGCGTGGCTCGCGCCCGCCCTGGCGGTGCTGGTCGCCGCGGTCGGCGCGGCGGTGACCGGCACGGTGGACACCGCGCACTGCACGGGGCCCGCCGGGTGCGCGGAGGACACGCCGAAGCTGGCGCTGTCGGGCGTGCAGCTGGGGCAGGTGGCCGCGGTGATCCTCGGGGTGCTGGCCGTCGGGGGCGAGTACGCCACGGGGACGATCACCGCGACGCTGGCGGCGGTGCCGGGGCGGATCACCGTGCTGGCCGCCAAGGCCGCCGTCGTGGCGGGGCTCGTCGCCGCGGGCGGGACGGCGGGCGTGCTGGCGTCGCTGGCGGCCGGGCGGGGCGTCCTGCCCCGCAACGGCTTCACGGCCGCGAACGGCTACCCGCCGCTGTCGCTCGCCGACGGCCCCACCGCCCGCGCCGCCGCCGGGACCGTCCTCTACCTGGTGCTGGTGGCCCTGCTGGCCCTGGGCGCGGGGACGGTGCTGCGCGAGCAGGCGGTGGCGATGGGCGCGGTGCTGGCGCTGCTGTGGATCGCGCCGGTCCTCGTCCGGCTGGTCGGGGACGAGGCCTGGCGGGAGCGGCTGGAGAGGCTCTCTCCGATGACGGCGGGGCTGGCCGTCCAGGCGACGCGGGGCGTGGAGAGGCTGCCGATCGGGCCGTGGGAGGGCCTCGGCGTGCTGGCCGCCTACACGGCCGCGGCGCTGCTGGCGGGCGGCGTCGCTCTCGCCGTCCGCGACGCCTGAGGGTCAGGCGCGCGACGTCCGGTCGCCGTGCTCGTCGACGGCCTCGTCGTCGTGGACGACCTCGCCGCGGACCACCGGTCCCGGCGGGGTCTCGACGCGTCCGGGCCCCCGCCCGAAGGGGTCGAACCCGCCGGCGCCGGGCGGGAACATGGTGGCGGCGCGCTCCTCGGCGGCCCGCATCCGCCGCGCCGCGAACGCCGACAGCGCGCGGCGGACGAGCGGGCGGGTGAACGGCAGCACGAACACGAGCCCCACCAGGTCGGTGACGAAGCCGGGGACCAGCAGCAGCACGCCGCCGGCCATGACCAGCGCCGCGTCCGCGACCTCCCGGTCGGGCAGCACCCCGCGCCGCGCCGTCTCCTGCAGGGCCCGCCACGCGCGGCGGCCCTCCCGGCGGACGATCCACGCGCCCAGCGCGGTCTCGGCGATCAGCAGGCCGACGGTGGGCCAGGCGCCGATCACCTCGCCGACCTGGATCAGTACGAAGATCTCCAGGACCGGCACCAGCAGGAACGCCAGGACGATCAGCAGCGGCAGCATGGCTCCATCTTCGGGGTCGTCGAAAACCTCTCCCTCGGTTCAACGCCGGGAAGGCCCCGTTCGTTTCCCCGCACGCCCCCGGGCGCGCCTCAGCCCGGGTCGCGGATCTTGCCGATGCGGTCGCTCATCCCCCACTGGGTGATGCGCAGCGCCGCCTCGGCCATCACGTCCCGGCTCATCTTGCTGGTCCCGTGGACGCGCTCGACGAAGGTGATCGGCACCTCGACCACGCGCAGCCCCTGCCGCAGGGCCCGCAGCGCCAGGTCGATCTGGAAGCAGTAGCCGCGCGAGTCGACCCCCTCCAGCCCGATCTTCTCCAGCGTCGCGGCGCGGAAGGCGCGGTAGCCGCCGGTGGAGTCGTGCAGCGGGATGCCGAGCATGACGCGGGCGTAGGTGTTGGCGCCGCGCGACAGCGCCTCGCGCCGCTTCGGCCAGTTCCGGACCTTGCCGCCGGGCACCCAGCGGGCGCCGATGACCAGGTCGGCGTCCTCCAGGGCCGACAGCAGCCGCGGCAGCTCCTCGGGCTGGTGGGAGCCGTCGGCGTCCATCTCGACCATCACGTCGTAGCCCTGCTCGGCGGCCCACCGGAACCCGGCGATGTAGGCGGGGCCGAGGCCCTCCTTGCCCTGCCGGTGCAGCACCTTGATCTGCTCGTCCGCGGCGGCCATCGCGTCGGCGGCCTCGCCGGTCCCGTCGGGGCTGGCGTCGTCCACGACGAGGACGTCCACCGACGGGACGGCCTCGCGCACCCGCCCGGCGATGCGCTCGATGTTGTCCCGCTCGTTGTACGTCGGGATGATCACGAGCACCCGGCCGAGCCCGGCTGGGATCTCCATCGGCGTCAATTCCCCTCGTTCTTCCTGGCTGTCCATGCCGCCGCGCAGACCGCGCCGAGCCCGAGCAGCGCCAGCGCCCACTCCGGCGCCTCCCCCAGCCGGTCCGACGCCGTCCGCGCCGTCCGCGCCGGGACGGACGCGACCTGGACGGCCGGGACGAACTCCCGGGACCGGTCGACCATGCGGCCGTCGGGGGCGACGATGGCGCTGATCCCGCTCGTCGCGGCTACCAAGATCGTACGGCCATGTTCGACCGCGCGCAGCCGCGACATGGCGATCTGCTGGGGCGGCAGGCTCGTCTTGCCGTAGGTGGCGTTGTTGGTCTGCACGACCAGCAGATTCCCGCGCGCGACGTCGCGAACCTCCTTGTCGTAGGCGACCTCGAAGCAGATCACGTCGCCGATGTCCACCGGCCCGAGCCCCATCACGCCGGAGCGGTCGCCCTTGGCGAAGTCGCGCGGGATCCGCTCGAACCGGGTGATCAGCTTGGTCAGGACGTCGCGGAACGGCAGGTACTCGCCGAACGGGACGGGGTGCCGCTTGACGTAGTAGTCGCCCGGGCCGGTCCGCGGGTCCCAGACGATGCCGCGGTTCTCGACCTTCTTCCCGTCGGGGGTGTCGGTGAGGGCGCCGACGAGGACGGGGACGCCGATGTCCTTCACCGCGCCGTCGATGGCGTTGTAGGCGTCGGGCTCGGTGTAGGGGTCGAGGTCGCTGGCGTTCTCCGGCCACACCACCAGCTCCGGCTTGGCGACCCGCCCGGCGCGGACCCGCTCGGCCAGCTCGTGGGTGGCCTTGACGTGGTTGTCCAGCACGGCCTTGCGCTGGCCGAGGAAGTCCAGGCCGAGGCGCGGCACGTTGCCCTGGACGACCGCGACGGTGACCGGGCGGCCGTCGGCGGGCGTGGGGATCAGCAGCCCTCCGCCGACGACGGCGCCGACCGCGGCCAGGCAGACCGCCGCGGGGAGCAGCGCCCGGCGGGTTCCGGGCCGCTCCCCGACGTCTCCGTCTCCGCCCCCGCCCCCGCCCCGGGACCGGGAGGCCTTGGACCGGGCGCGGAGGACGGCCACGGCGGCGCAGGCGAGGAGGCCGCCGAGCAGGGCCGTCAGGAACGTGACCAGGGGCGCCCCGCCGAAGGACGCGTAGGGGGTGAGGGGCGTGGCGGTCTGGCTGAAGGCCAGCCGCGCCCAGGGGAACCCTCCGAAGGGGACGCGGCCGCGGATCAGCTCCTCGCCGACCCACAGCGCGGCCGTCCAGACCGGCCAGCCGGGGAGCCGGGTGACCACCGCGATCCCGGCGCCCAGCGGCAGGAAGTAGGCGGCCTCGACGAGGCTGAGGATGATCCAGCCGTCCGGGCCGACGCGGGAGATCCCCTCCAGCGCGGGGACGAAGAACGCGGCGCCGGCGAGGAACGCGAGCCAGGCGCCGGTGCGAGGGGAACGGCCGATCAGCGCGAGGGTCAGCAGCGCGACGCCCGCCGGTGCGAGGGGCGTGAGGTCGAACGGGGGGAAGGCCGGCCACATCAGCAGCCCGGCCGCCACGGCCAGCAGCGTGCGGGGCCAGCCCGCGCGGCCGCCGGAGCGCAGGCCGCGGCGCAGGCGGCCGAGCCGCCCGCTCGGCGCCCCGGCGCCGGGCTCGCCGCCCGGGCCGTCGCCCGGCCCCGCCGCCGGCGACCGGTCCGGGAGGGTCTCCTGGGCCACGTCCCACCTCGTTCACTCTGGGTCTCTGCCGGAACGCTACCGGCCCCGGGCGTCCGCGGCGACCATGGGCCCAGGTCGCGGCGGGAAAGGGCGGCTCACCTGGTGCGGAGCCGAGGCGGGGGACGGGGCCGGTCACGGAGCTGATCGGGGCCGGCACGGGGGCCGGACACGGAGGAGGGCCCGCGACATCCGTCGGGCCGGAGTCGTCCCACAGGCGGTGAGAACGAGGCTCCGTTTTCTACTGGATGTCCGGGCCCTTCCCGGGTCCAACCCCCCGCACGATCGGACGGCTCCGCCCGGACACGGCCGCGGATCACCGCGCTGGCTCGGGCGGGCACGGTGGCGACCACTGGCGTGATCCCCGTCCCCGTCGCGGCGCGGCGCCCGGCGGCCCCTCGGGCGGCCGATCGGTGAGTCCCGTGCTGGACTGCAGCAAAACTACCGGCTTCCGCCACCTTGTCAACCGCCGCATGTTCTGCGGCTACTCCGTGTTAACCCAGCTCAAAACCATGATCAGAGCGTTCGGCGATTTCGCCGAACGCCCTGCACGCGATCACGTGGGCGCGGGTCAGCCTCCCGGGGCCGAGACCACGACGGTCCCGGTCGCGGTGACCGCGACGATCGGCTCGGCCAGCGCCTCGGCCGCCGACTCGCCCTTGTCGGGACGGCCCCGGCATACCACGCGGGCCTCGAAGTCCATCACGCGGCTGCGGGTGCCGGCGCGGGCCAGCACGGCGGTGGTCTCCAGGACGTCCCCGGCCCGGACGGGCGCGCGGAACTGCACGTCGGAGTAGGAGGCGAACAGGCCCTCGTCGCCGTCGGTGCGGACGCACAGCTCCGTGGCGACGTCCCCGAACAGCCCCAGCACGTAGGCGCCGTCGACCAGGTCGCCGGCGTAGTGGGCGTGCGAGTAGGGGATGTAGCGGCGGTGGGTGACGGTCAGTCCCTCACGGGGGTCGCTCACTCTTCCTCCATCGTCGTGGGGCGGTGCTCGCCGGGCAGCAGGGCGTGCACGAGGTAGCTGGCGACCTCGGCGGGCGTCGTGCCCTTGCCGAAGATGCGGTCGACGCCGAGATCGGCCTCGGTGACGGTGTCGAAGCGGGGGCCGCCGACGACCAGGAGGGGCCGCCCCATGCCCCCGGCCACCGCCGTCGGGTACTCGGCGTGGAACGCCGCCGCCATCTGCTTGGTGTTGTGCAGGTGGGCGTTGCGCTGGGTGACGACCTGCGACACCAGGACCGCGTCGGCGTTCTCCGCCTTGGCGCGCTCCACCAGCTCCTCGACCGTGACCTGGGCGCCCATGTTGACGACCTGGATCTCCCGGTAGTACTCCAGGCCCTTCTCCCCCGCGAAGCCCTTCACGTTGAGGATCGCGTCGATCCCGACGGTGTGCGCGTCGGTGCCGATGCAGGCCCCGACGACCACCAGCCGCCGGTTCAGCGCCTCGCGGATCGCCAGGTTCACCTCCTGGGACGACAGCAGCGGGTAGGCGCGCTCCTCCGGGACGGGGATGGAGGCGTAGTCGATGAGGTGCCGCACCTTGCCGTACACGATGAAGAAGGTGAAGTGGGGCCCCATGGGCTTGGCGTGGACGACGCTGGCCGGGTCCAGGCCCATCTTCCCCGCGAGCTGCAGCGCGGCCGCCTCGGCGCGCTTGCCGGCCGGGACGGGAAGGGTGAACGACATCTGCACCATGCCGTCGCCGGTGGTGTCGCCGTAGGGGCGGATCACCTGCCGGGTGTCGGCGGGCTCGGCGGGGGCCTGGGTCCCGGTACCGGTTCCGGGGCTCTCGACCGTCATGCGGGCACCTCCTGGTCGGCGGCGGTGGATCGGGCGGCGTGGGGGTCCTCGGTGTCGAGGATCTCGATGGCGGGGTTGAAGTAGCCGTCGGCGCGCGGGACGACGCCGTCCAGGCCCTTGCCCCCGTCGGCGGGACGGCGGGTGACGCCGAACGTGCCCTCGGCGATCGCGTCGAGCAGCCCGTCGTCGGCGATGCGCTCCAGCAGCTCCACCGACTCCGACAGCACCTGCTTGGCGCGCTGGACGAGCATCCCGTCCGGGCGGGGCATGAAGTCCTCGGAGAGGTTCCCGCAGGCGTCGCGGACGTAGCGGACGTTCTCCAGCGCCAGGTCGCGGTCCGACAGCCAGGGGGTGTGGATGCCCTCGGTCATCATCCCGATCAGGATGATCGACTGCCCGGTCAGCACGCCGGCGAGGTTGAAGAACGCGTCCAGCAGGTAGCCGGCGAAGATGTTGCCGGTCATGTGCTTGGTCGGCGGCATGTACTTCAGCGGCGCGCCCGGGAACAGCTCCCGGACGAGCTGGGCGTGCGCCAGCTCCATCCGGAACGACTCGGGGATCGCCGGGTTGATCTCGAAGGCGTGGCCGAGGCCGAGCTGGTCGTCGGCGAGGCCGGCCTCGTGCCCGAACCGCTCGTTCAGCAGCTGGCTGACGACCACGGTGTGCGCGGCGTCGACGGCGTCGGCGGTGGTGAGGTAGTTGTCCTCGCCGGTGTTGATGACGATGCCGGCGCGGGCGTGGATCTGCCGGGAGAACCGCTGGTCGATGAAGGTGCGGCGCGGGTTGATGTCGCGGAAGATGATGCCGTACATGCAGTCGTTCAGCATCATGTCCAGGCGCTCCAGCCCGGCCAGCGTCGCGATCTCCGGCATGCACAGCCCGGAGGCGTAGTTCGTCAGCCGCACGTACCGGCCGAGCTCGCGGGAGACGTCGTCCAGGGCCGAGCGCATCAGCCGGAAGTTCTCCCGCGTGGCGTAGGTGCCGGCGTAGCCCTCCCGGGTGGCGCCCTCGGGCACGAAGTCCAGCAGCGACTGCCCGGTGGAGCGGATCACCGCGACGACGTCGGCGCCCTCGCGGGCGGCGGCCTGCGCCTGCGGGATGTCCTCGTAGATGTCGCCGGTCGCCACGATCAGGTAGACCAGCGGCCGGGGCGGGTCGGCCCGGTCGGGGGTGGGCAGCTCGGCCAGCAGCCGGTCGCGCTCGGCGCGGCGCCGGTCGATGCGCGCCATGCCGCCGCGGGCCGCCTCGCCCGCGGCCTTGCGGGCGTGCTCGGCGTCGGCGCCCGACGGCAGCCGGAACGACACCCGCCCCCGGGCGGCGGCCCGGGCCAGGTCGTCCAGGGAGCCGTGCGGACCGGCCAGCAGCGCGTCCCAGACCGGCAGGGCGAGCCCGTGCTCCAGGCCGACCTGGTCGCGGACGGCGTCGGCGAGGTGGTTGGCCCAGGGGCGCCCCTCATCGTCGGCGCCGGTCAGGCCGGCCAGCCTCAGCAGAGCCCGCTCGACCGAGACGGTGGTGTGGGAGCGGGCCATGTCGATGATGGGTTCGGCGGCCCGGGCGGCCAGGCGCCGGGCGGTGCGCACCGCCTCCGGGTCGAGGTCCAGCTTTCCCTGCGGCGCCATTGCCGTCTCCCCTCACGCAGCCGCCCCTCTCAGGCCGGTCCTAACAATCATCCTTCATACCGAGTTCTCTACGGGAGATCTTCCGGCACGGACACCGTATTCCACAAGAACTAGCGGCACATCTCCCGCCACCTTCCGCCGGCGACCAGCCCCATCTTCCCCCTCCGAGCGGTCATGTCACCCCCCGGTGACGGTCCGCGACAACCCATCACACAACGACAATGAGTAAAGCTATGCTCACCCCTGGTCACGGACGGACCGATTCCGGGAGGGGCATGATCGTTTATTTCGCGGCCGCGGCCTGCGCCGTCGGCGTGGTCATCACGGCGAGCCGGCTGGTACGACGAGCGCGCGGCACCGTGGACGACGCCGCCCCCGACGGCCCCACCAACTCCCACACCGGCGCGATGCTCTCCGCGCTGTTCCTGCTGGCGTTCGCCATCGCCATCGTCGTGCCGTGGACGACGTCGGACTCCGCCCGCTCCAACACCTACACCGAGAGCCAGGCGATCTCCGAGGCGTACTGGGCCGCCCAGCGCCTCCCCGCGGCCGACGCCCGGCGCGTCCAGGACGGGCTCATCGCCTACGTCGAACTCGTGCGCGGCCCCGAGTGGCGGCTGATGAGGCACGGCCGGCTCAGCCCCCGCGGCTGGACCGACCTCGACCGGCTCCGCCGCGAGGTCATCGCCGTCCAGGCCGGCACCGACGAGGCCAAGGACGCCCGCAGCGCCGTCCTGGACCACCTCGGCGAGATCTCCGCGGCGCGGCGGCAGCGCGCCATGGACGCCCGGACGACGCCCCCCGCCGGCCTGCTCGGCGTCACCCTCGTCACCGGCGCCGTGGTCCTGCTGCTGCCGTTCCTCGCGGGCGCCCGCCCGCGCGGCATGACGCTGGTGCCGTTGTCGCTGATGGCGGCGCTGCTCGCCGCCGGGGCCTACCTCACCGTCGACATCTCCCACGTGTTCAGCGGCGCCCTCGCCGTCGGCCCCGAGGCCTTCACCGGCCTGCACGCCGACCTGCAGCGCATCGCGGGAGGCGGCTGATGCGCCCCCGCCCCGCCGCCGCCCCGGCCCGGGTGCGGCGGGCCCGCACCCTGCCGGTGCGCGCGCTGCCCCTCCGCAGGCCGCCCGGCCGGACGCTGCTGCCGACCCTGGCGCTACCGGCTCTCACACTGCCCGCCGTGATGCTCGGCTTCCCCGCCGCCGCACAGGCCCACCCGACGCCGACGCCCCAGATCAGCCTGTGCATCGACATCGAGATCGGCGGCGGCCCCGCCGACGGCTGCGAGCCCCCGAACACCCCCGAGCCACCGCCCCCGCCCCCGCAGGAGCCGCCCTCCGACACCCCCGAACCCCCAGAACCCCCGCCGCCTTCGCCGACCCCGGAGCCGCCGGCACCACCGTCTCCCTCTCCTCCGGCGCCCGAGCCGCCCGCCCCGGCCCCGCCACCTGCGGCCGCGCCGAAACCGCCGCCCCCGGCCGCCGCGCCGCGCGCGCCGGTCCCACCTCCGCGGACGCGCCCGGAACCGGCGCCGCCCACGCCGCCCAAGAAGGCCAAGAAGCCCGCACCGGTGCGGGCGCACGCGGCGCCCCGCCCGAAGAAGGCGCCGCAGCAGCGCCGCAACCCGCTGCGCTCCTCGCTCGTGCTGGTCGTCATCGCCGTCGTCATCAGCGCCGGCACCGCCATCGCCTTCGCGCACTGACCGACGCCTCCACCAAGATCCCGCTCACCCCGGAGTAGCGCCGGAAGCCTCGACAAGCCGCGGTCACGCCAGCGTGCCGCGACAGACCGAAGAGGTTCCCCTCGTCCTTCCGGCAGACAGCAGTACCCGGCCGCACGGCCCACTTCGCGAGGTGCTGGAGGGCGCCGTAAAGCGATGCCGACCAGCGCGCGGCTCCCGATGGCGGTAGGAGGCGGGGATGGAACCCGGCGCGCGACCGTCCCTGAGACCGGCCACCCACCTTCGCGGGAAGCCGCACAGCCGGGAAGGCGCGAAGACGCACGCGGGCGGGCGGCTGCGGTGGTGCGCGGGCGGGTGCGGGCGGGCGGCTGCGGTGGTGCGCGGGCGGGTGCGGGCGGGCGGCTGCGGTGGTGCGCGGGCGGGTGCGGGCGGGCGGGCGCGGTGGTGCGCGGGCAGGCGGGGTTGGTCAGGGGTGGCGGGCTACTCCGCCGAGGACCAGGAAGCGCTCCGGGTCGGTCACGGCCTCGGCCTCGTCGGGGCGCCACAGGGGCACGTACACCAGGCCGGGGTCGAGCAGGTCCCAGCCGTCGAAGAAACGCAGGATCTCCGCGTGGGACCGGGACACCGCCGGCGAGGTGGCCCGGTCGTAGAGCTTGCCGATCGCCGCGGTCTTGGTCGGCTGCGCCTCATCGGTGAGATGCGAGACCACCAGGGCGCTGCCCGGCGCGGCCGCGTCCCGCAGCGCCGCCACGATGCCGGGCGGATCCTCCTCGGGCCTGATCAGGTGCAGCGCCGCGACGAGCAGGAACGCGACCGGCTCGGAGAGGTCGACCAGCTCCTTCAGCTCCGGCGCGGCGAGGATGCCCGCCGGATCGCGCATGTCGGCCTGGACCACCCTGACGCGGTCGTCGCCCGCCAGGAGGGCGCGGCCGTGCGCCACCGCGACGTCGTCGTTGTCGACGTACACCACCCGCGCGTGCGGGGCGACCTCCTGCGCGACCTCGTGCACGTTGCCCTGCGTCGGGATGCCCGAGCCGATGTCGACGAACTGGGCGACGCCCTCCTCGGCGAGCGCGCGCACGGCGCGGCGCAGGAACGCCCGGTTCGCGCGTGCCAGCTCCCGCGCCCGCGGCTCGACCCGCAGCAGCCCCGTCGCGAGATCACGATCAGAGGCGAAATTGTGCGCTCCGCCGAGCAGATAGTCGTACACCCGTGCGACGCTTGGTCTACCGCTGTCGACCTCGGGTGGGATCCACTCGGAGTCCATTCGTCGTCTCCCTATGCCCGAAGTGGGGCCGTCCGCGGGCACCTCAGCGTAACGCGAGCCGCGGCGGGAGGCCCTCCGCACACGGACAGTGAGGACCATGGCCGAAGACCCCGCACGGCCAGGCCAGGCGACCGTCCTGCTCACCCCGGACGGGACGGTCACCGGCTGGAGCGACGGCGCCGCGCGCCTGTTCGGCCGCGCCGCGGCCGCCGCCGCCGGAACCGCGCTCACCGACCTGCTCGGCCGGCCCGGCGCGGCGGAGCCGCTGCTGGTCGCGCTGAAGGCGGCCGCCGCCGGCCGCGCCTGGAGCGGCGTCCTGCCGCTGTCGGACGAGGGCCTGCCGGTGGCCTGCGAGCCG
This sequence comes from Actinomadura sp. NPDC048021, assembly GCF_040653135.1. Lineage (NCBI taxonomy): Bacteria > Bacillati > Actinomycetota > Actinomycetes > Streptosporangiales > Thermomonosporaceae > Actinomadura > Actinomadura sp. NPDC048021. Next base: position 114,676 of record NZ_JBEZJQ010000020.1, on the reverse strand, counting down.
ATGACGGGCGCGGGCGGCCGCGTCCAGGTGCTGCTGACGGTGTCCCCGCCCCGCACCGGCGGCCTGGAGCTGCTGGACGAGGCGGCCCGCCGCGCCGGCTCCACCCTCGACCCCCACCGGGCCGCCGGCGAGATCGTCGCCGTCACCGTCCCGCGGTTCGCCGACGCCGGCGCCGTCTACGTGCTGGAACGCCTGCTCGCCGACGACGACCAGCCCGGCGCCGAGACCGAGGGGTCGGCGGTCGTGCGGCGCCTGGCCGTCGCGCTCGCCGACGACGACCCGCGGGAGTGGTCCCGCGAGTTCCCCGTCGACGAGGTCATCGTCTATCCGCCGGGCTCGCCCTACGCCCGCTGCCTCGCCGCCGGCGACATGGTCGAGTTCGGCGGCGACGCCGCCCGCGACACCGTGGCCGGCCGCACGGGCCGCCTCCTCGACGGCATCGCCGACCACGTGTCGCTGCTGGCGGTGCCCCTCGCCGCGCGCGGCCGCACCCTCGGGTTCGCGGTGTTCAGCCGCAAGCGCGGCCGGCCGCCCTTCGACCCGGCCGACCGCGCGCTGGCCTCCGAACTCGCCGGCCGCGCCGCCGCCTGCGTCGACAACGCCTGCGCGTACCGGCGCGAGCACCGCACCGCGACCGCGCTGAAGGCGGCGCTGCTGCCCGCCGATGTCACCGCCCCGCCCGGCCTGCGGATCGCGCACCGCTACCTGCCCGCCCGCAGCGGCGTCGGGGGCGACTGGTACGAGGTGGTGCCGCTGCCCGGCGGCAGGATCGCCGTGGTGATCGGCGACTCGCTCGGGCACGGCGTCACCGCCGCCGCCGCGATGGGCCAGCTGCGGGTCGCCGCGCACACGCTGGTCCGGTGCGGGTTCCCGCCCGGCGAGGTGCTGGCCCGGCTCGACGCCATCGCCCAGGAGCTGGACGCCGCGCAGTTCGCCACGTGCCTGTGCCTGGTCTGCGACCCGGCGACGCTGCGGTGCGAGATGGCGAGCGCCGGGCATCCCCCACCGCTGCTGGCCCTGCCGGACGGCACCGTACGGCACTTCGCCGTCGCCCACGGGCTGCCGCTCGGGGTGTCCGACGAGGAGCATCCGGCCGACCACCCGCAGGTGTCGGCGACGATCCCGCCGGGCGCGACCCTCGCCTTCTACACCGACGGCCTGGTGGAGAGCCGGATGCGCACCGTCGACGACGGCGTCGCGCGGCTCGCCTCCGCCCTGGTCGCCTCCCAGGACGGGACGCTGGAGGAGACCGCCGACGGCGTCGTGGCCCTGCTGTCCGACCAGCGGGGCCACGACGACATCGCGCTGCTCCTGATCCGCCCCGACGGGCCCTGACCGCCCTACAGGCCGGGGATCTCGTGGTTGCGGAACGCGTCCACGAAGTAGGTGTGGTCCTCCCGGACGATCTCGGCGTACTCGGTGCCGAACGCCACCATCGCCTCCACGAACGCCGACTCGTCCGGGCCGATCACCGCGTCGATGGCGTCCTCGACCTGGAACCCGACCAGGGTGTGGTCGGAGTCGGTGTCGGACACGCAGTGCACCTTGGCGGTGGCGCGGCCCAGGTCGTCCAGCACCGACAGCATGTCCTCGGGCTCGGTCAGGCCGCTCCAGTCCAGGTCCTCCTCGTAGGGAGACAGCTCCTGGACGACGTACCCGACGCCGTCGATCCGGGTGTGGCCGAGCCACGGGTCGCTGTTGGCCTGCAGCGCGCGCCGCGACACGGCGGTGCGGTGCCCGTGGTGCTGGAAGTACTCGCGGATGCGGGGGTCGTCGACGACGCGGCTGGCGGCGGCGACGTTGCCCTGCTTCATCGACAGGATGACGTCGTTCTCCAGCGCCTGGGTGTTGCCCTCGACGAGGATGTTGTAGGCCGACAGCCCGGCCGAGCCGATGCCGAACCCGGACGCCCCGACGATGTCCTTGATCTCATAGGTGAGGCTGCCGAAGCGCTTCTCGTGCGGGATCGTCGTCAGGTACTCGGCGTAGGCGGCCTCGACCGCGGCGCGCTCGGCGTCGTCCAGGCGGCGGACGCCGGGGCGGTCGCGGAACCGGCGCTCGGCCCCGGACACGACGGTCATGCCCTCCAGCAGCCCGGTCCGGGTGCCGCCCATCGCGGCGACCAGCACGTCGCGGACGTAGCCGTCGGTGGTGTCGAGCGTCAGCGCGAACTTCTCGTCGCCCTCGTGCGCGGCGAACTTGCGGACCTGGTCGACGTAGGCGCGCACGTAGGTCTCGATGAGCCGGCGGATGTCGGCGTCGGAGATCGCCTTCTGCCACGCCAGCAGCGCCAGGCTGGCCACCAGCCGCTTGACGTCCCAGGTGAAGTGACCGACGTAGGCCTCGTCGTAGTCGTTGACGTCGAAGACGAAGACGCCGTCGTCGTTCATGTAGGTGCCGAAGTTCTGCGCGTGCAGGTCGCCCTGGATCCACACGCGGGACGTGCGCTCGTCGGCCCACGGGTCGTCGTCGTGGACGATGTCGGCGTAGAACAGGCAGGCGCTGCCCCGGTAGAACGCGAACGGGTCGGACGCCATCTTGCGGAAGCGGCGGCGGAACTCGGCGGGGCTGCGCTCCATCAGGTCCGAGAACGCGTCGACCAGGACGTCGACGATCTGCGCCTGGCGCTCCTTGGGGTCCCGTCCGCGCAGTTCCTCGGTGATGCTCGCCATGCTCTCTCCCTCGATGATCGGACGGTCCCCGCCACGGCCGGGATGTTTCCGGTCATTCTGCCGAATCCGCACCGGTCCGGGAGGTGAACAGCGCACGCACGGCGGGTTCCGACCGCACGAGTTCCAGGGCGGTCTCGGCGTGCCCGGGGACGTAGCCGTTCCCGATGAGCATCGTGACGTCGGCGGCCAGCCCCTCCGCGCCGAGCGCGGCGGCCGGGAACGAGGTCGCCATCGAGAAGAACACGACGGTGCCGCCGGGCGCGGTGGCGAGGATCGCGCCGTGCTCGCAGCCCGGCACGTCCACGCACACGATGGTGACGTCGGCCGGCTCGCCGACGGCCGCCGCGACCGCCACCGGGTCGCGGGCGTCGGCGCGCACGACGGCGTCGGCCAGGCCCGAGGCCGCCAGCCGCTCCTCCTCCTCGGCGGTGGGCACCAGCCCGATCACCCGGGACGCGCCGGCGCGCCGGGCGGCGGCCAGCGACAGGCACCCGCTCTTGCCGGCCGCGCCCAGCACCAGCACCACGGGGCCGTCCTCGCGCGCCGCCACGACCCGGCGGGTGAGGGCCGGCGCGCCGCACACGTCCATGACGGCGAGGGCCAGCGGCACCGGCAGGTCGTCGGGCAGGACGGCGGCGATGGAGCGCGCGAACAGGATCGCGTGGCCCCGCGCGGGCACCTGCTCGGACCGCCCGTCCCACTCCGCGAGCCCGTCGGTGACGGCCAGCGGAGTGAGGGTCAGGGACACCAGGGTGGCGACGCGGTCGCCGGGCTTCAGCCCGAGCGGCGAGTCCGGCCCGGCCTCCTCGACCACGCCGACGAGCATGCCGCCCGACCCGGTCACCGGGTTGTGCATCTTGCCGCGCTCCCCGATGATCCGCAGCACCTCGGCCCGGATCGCGTCCGGGTCGCCGCCGAGCGCGGTGTGCAGCTGGCGGTAGGACGCGGCGTCCAGATTGAGGCGCTCGACGCCGATCCGCACCTCGTCCGGCCGGATCCGCGGGTCGGGATCCAGCCGGAGCGCGGCCTGCGGCAGGACGCCCGCGGGCTCCAGCACCCGGTGCAGCCCGACCGCGGTCCCCGTCCCGCCTCCGGTCATCGCCATGCCGCCTTTCTCCCAACATCGGGTGGTGTTACGCAAGATATGCAGGGCACCCCTGGTTTCATCGAAAGTCTTCCCGTAACGTCGGCGGCACACAAGACTTTTATGCGATCAATGTGAGGCGAGGAGGCGGTCGACGATGACCACTGCCCTGCACCCGGACGCCCTCCAGTCCGAGGAGGCCGCGCGCCAGCCCTACGCCTACCGGCGCCGGCCGCTGGCAGAGCCCGACTGGCGGCGCCTGCCCGGATGGCGGGACGTCACGGAGGCCGAGTGGGAGTCGGCGCAGTGGCAGCGCGCCCACTGCGTCAAGAACGTGCGGCAGTTGCGCCGGGTCATGGGCGACCTGCTCGACGAGCGCTTCTACGCCGACCTGGAACGCGACCAGGCCGAGCGCGCCACCATGTCGATGCTGCTGCCGCCGCAGATGCTGAACACGATGGACGCCTCCTCCACCGAGGCCTTCTACGCCGATCCCGTGCGCCGCTACATGCTCCCGGTGTTCAGCGACCGGCGCACCGACTGGCCGTCCCACCCGCACGCCTCCCGCGACTCGCTGCACGAGGCCGAGATGTGGGCCGTCGAGGGCCTCACCCACCGCTACCCCACCAAGGTCCTGGCCGAACTCCTGCCGACCTGCCCGCAGTACTGCGGCCACTGCACCCGCATGGACCTGGTCGGCAACTCGACTCCAAACGTCGACAAGCACAAGTTCACCATCAAGCCGCCGGACCGGCTCGGCGCCATGCTGGACTACCTGCGCCGCTCCCCCGGCGTCCGCGATGTGGTCGTCTCGGGCGGCGACGTCGCCAACATGCCGTGGGCGCGCCTGGAGTCGTTCGTCGACTCGCTGCTGGACATCGACAACATCCGCGACATCCGGCTGGCCAGCAAGGCGCTCATGGGGCTGCCGCAGCACTGGCTGCAGGACGACGTCCGCGCCGGGATGGAGCGCCTGGCGACCAAGGCGAACGCGCGCGGCGTGCAGATCGCGATCCACACCCATGTCAACGCCGCCCAGTCGGTGACGCCGCTGGTCGCCAAGGCGGCCCGCGCGATGCTCGACACCGGCATCCGCGACGTCCGCAACCAGGGCGTGCTGCTGCGCGGCGTGAACGACACGCCCGAGGCGCTGCTCGACCTGTCGTTCGCGCTGCTCGACGAGGCCGGGATCCTGCCGTACTACCTGTACATGTGCGACATGATCCCGAGCAGCGAGCACTGGCGGCTCGCGGTCTGGGAGGCGCAGGAGCTGCAGCACGCGATCATGGGCTACCTGCCCGGCTTCGCCACCCCGCGGATCGTCTGCGACGTCCCCTACGTCGGCAAGCGCTGGGTGCACCAGCTCGCCGACTACGACCGCGAGCGCGGCATCTCCTACTGGACCAAGAACTACCGCACCGGCCTGGAGCTTGCCGACCCGGACGCTCTGACCAGGCGCTACGAGTACCACGACCCGATCTACACGCTGCCGGAGGAGGGTCAGGAGTGGTGGCGGCAGCGGTCGGGGACGGTCTGAGCCGTCGCAGCCGACGCCTTTACGTTGTAGATCCGAAACATGGCGGATTAGGCTGGGACGGGTGACCCTCGACCTGACCTCCCGTTTCCCGCTCGGCGCGTCGGTGACGGCCGCCGCCCTGGAGGACGACCCCCACCCGCACCTGGCCCGGCTCCGCGAGCGCGAACCCGTCTCCTGGCTGCCCGCACTGGGCGGCTGGCTGGTGACCGCCCGCGGCCCGGCGCTGGCGGTCATGCGCGACGCGGCCTCCTACACCGTGGACGACCCGCGCTTCTCCACCGCCCAGGTCGTCGGGCCGAGCATGCTGTCGCTGGACGGCCCCGCCCACACCCGGCACCGCGACCCGTTCGCCCGGCCGTTCCGGCCGGCCCGGACGCGGGAGCGGTTCACCGCGTTCGTCGAGGCCGAGACCGGCCGGCTGGTCGGCGCCCTGGCACCGGCCGGCCGGACCGAGCTGCGCGGCGAGCTGGCCGGGCCGCTCGCCGTCGCGGTCGTCACCGAGGCCCTCGGCCTGCACGGGGTCGACGCCGCGACCGTCCGCTCCTGGTACGGCGCGTTCGTGGAGGCCGTGTCCGCCATCACCGCCGGCGGCGCGGCGCCCGCACGCGCCGACGAGGCGTACCGGCTGCTGCGCGCGGCCGTCGAGGAGGCGATCGCCGCGGCCCGCCCCGGGTCCCTCCTGGCCGAGGCCGCCGGGGCCGACCTGGACGCCGCCGAGGTCGTCGCCAACGCCGCGATCCTCATGTTCGGCGGCATCGACACCACCGAGGGCATGATCGTCAACGCCGCGCTGCACCTGCTCGGCCACCCGGACCAGCTCCGGCTCGTCCTGGACGACCCGGAACTGCTTCCCGCCGCGATCGAGGAGTCGCTGCGGCTGGAGCCCTCGGCCTCGGTCGTCGACCGGTACGCCGTCCGCGACGCCGAGCTCGGCGGGGCGGCGGTCCGGGCGGGCGACCTCGTGCGGGTGTCGATCGCCGGCGCCAACCGCGACCCGTCGGTGTTCCCCGACCCCGACCGCTTCGACGTGCGGCGCGGCAACGCCGCCGAGCACCTGGCGTTCGCGCACGGACCCCACTTCTGCTTCGGCGCCCAGCTGGCCCGGATGGAGGCCCGCACAGCGCTCGCCGCGCTGCTGGGCCGCCTGCCCGGCCTGCGGCTCGATCCCGCCCGCCCCGCCCGGCCGCACGGGCTGGTGTTCCGCAAGCCCGCGCGGCTGGACGTCCTCTGGGACGTCTGAGGACCGGTTGTGGACCGTTCCCGGCGTCGCTCCGCGCCGCGCCGCTGTGGGAGCATTCCCCCATGATCGTGGAACGCCGCGTCGAGCTGCGCTTTTGCCAGGAGAGCCGGGACGCGCAGACGCACGTCAACCTGTCCGCCGTGCGCCAGGACGGCCGCTGCCTGTGGGTGGCGGGCGACGAGACGGCCACCATCGAGCGGCTCACCGCCGTCAGAGGCGAGGACGGGCGCGTCACCGGCTACGACGGGCAGGCCACCATCGCGCTCGCCGACCTCGTCCCGCTGCCGGCCGGCGCCGACGAGGAGGCCGACATCGAGGGCCTCGCCCGCGCCGACGGGTGGCTGTGGGCGATCGGCTCGCACAGCCTCAAGCGCAAGAAGATCAAGCCGGGGAACGGCGACGCCAAGGCCCGCAAGCGCCTCGCCACCGTCGTCCGGGAGGACAACCGCTTCATCCTCGCCCGCATCCCCCTGGTCACCGGCGACGACGGGCTCCCCAGCGCCGTCGCCGAGGACGGCGGGCGGACCGCGGCCGTCCTCGGCCTGGACAAGGACTCCATCGCCGACCTGCTGGCCGGCGACCCGCACCTCGCGCCGTTCCTCGCCATCCCGAGCAAGGACAATGGCCTGGACATCGAGGGCGTCGCCGTGCACGGCGACCGCCTCTACATCGGGCTGCGCGGGCCCGTGCTGCGCGGCTGGGCGGTGCTGGTGGAGATCCGCCCGGACTCCCACCCGCGCGACCCGCGGCGCCTGCGGGCGCTGCCGATCGGCGACGACGGCGAGCCCTACCGCACCCACTTCCTGGACCTCGGCGGCCTCGGCGTCCGCGACCTGTGCCCGCACGGCGACGACCTGCTCGTCCTCACCGGGCCGAGCATGGACCTGGACGGCCCCGTGCGGCTCGTGCGGTGGCCGGGGGCGGCCCGCGCCGACGCCGGGTCGATCGTCGCGGCCGACGAGCTGGAGGTGCTGGGCGAGCTGCCCCACGGCGACGGCGACGACCACGCCGAGGGCATCGCCGTGCTGGACGAGCCGGGCACCCGCCTGCTGGTCGTCTACGACAGCCCCGCCCCGGACCGGCTCACGGCGGACGGCGGCGTCCTCGCCGACGTCGTCGAACTCGGCTAGCGGGCCCCAAATAAGCGCTCGCTTTCAGACTCTGCTTGGATGGGCCCCGGTACCCGGCGGGAGTCGAGAGGGCGGGAACAGAGCATGATCGAATGGTCCGAGGAAGACCTGATGATCCGGGACGCGGTGCGCGACTGGATCGACGCGGAGGTCCGCCCGAACCTGGACGCGCTGGAGTCGGGCGAGCTGCCGCCCTACGACCTTCTCCGCAACCTCTACAAGACGTTCGGCATGGACGAGATGGCCCGCTCGTCCTTCCACGCCCGGCTGGCCAGGGAGCGCGAGGGCGGGCAGGACGGGGGCTCCGCCTCCGCCGAGGACTCCGGCGACGACCGGCCCGGCGGCGGCAACGCGGCGATGTCGATGCTGCCGGTCATCGAGCTGTGCAGGGTCGCGCCCGGCCTGGTCTCGGCGATGGGCGTCGGGCTCGGCCTCGCCGCCGGGACGATCATGAAGCGCGGCACGCCCGAGCAGAAGGAGCGCTGGGCGCTCCCGCTGCTCACCATGGACAAGGTCGGCGCCTGGGCGATCACCGAGCCGAACTCCGGGTCGGACGCGTTCGGCGGGATGCAGGCCACCGCGCGCAAGGACGGCGACGAGTACGTCATCAACGGAAGCAAGACCTTCATCACCAACGGCCCCTACGCCGACACGATCGTCTTCTACTGCAAGCTCGACAACGGGGACGCCCCGCGGGACAGGGAGATCCTCACCTTCGTCCTCGACCGGGGCATGCCCGGCCTGGAGCAGAGCAGGCCGCTGCGCAAGATGGGGCTGCACTCCTCCCCCACCGGCGAGCTGTTCCTCAACGACGTCCGCGCGGGCGCCGACCGGCTCCTGGCCTCCGGCGCGCAGGGCGGCAAGGAGTCGGCCCGCCAGAACTTCGTCACCGAGCGCGCCGGAGTCGCCGCGATGGCGCTCGGCGTCATCGAGGAGTGCCTGAAGCTGTCGGTCGAGTACGCCAAGACCCGCGAGCTGTGGGGGCAGCGCATCGGCGACTTCCAGCTCATCCAGCTCAAGCTGGCGAAGATGGAGGTCGCGCGCCTCAACGTGCAGAACCTGGTGTTCCGCCACATCGAGATGCAGCGCGCCGGGCGCTCCCCGACCCTGGCCGAGGCGTCGGCGATGAAGCTCTACGCCGCGCAGGCGGCCAGCGAGGTCGCGCAGGAGGCCGTGCAGCTGTTCGGCGGCAACGGCTACATGAGCGAGTACCGCGTCGAGCAGCTCGCCCGCGACGCCAAGTCCTTCCAGATCTACGCCGGCACCGACGAGATCCAGGTCACCCACATCGCCCGCGACCTGCTGTCGCGCTGACCGCCCCGTCCGAGAAGGCGCCGCGTCCGCTCGACGCCGCCCCGCCCGCGAACTTCCGGGGACCGGGCGGCGTCGAAAAGGTGGAGGGCGGGTGAGGGCGATCGCCCGCCCTCGGCCGACGGGCCTTTCTGGACAGCCGACGACGGGGACTGGATACTCACAGCTATGGACGGTCAGCCCTCATTCCCGGTGAGAGCGTCCGACACGGAGCGGGACCGGGTGCTGCGCGTCCTCAGCGAGCGCGTGGCCGAGGGCCGGATGTCGAACGAGACGTTCGAGCGCCGTGTCGACCAGGTGCTGCAGGCGCGCAACCAGGCCGAGCTGGCCGACATCGTGCACGACCTGCCGAACTCCAGCCGCGTCGTGAACCGGCTGACCGGCCTCATCTCCTCGGTCTCGCAGGCGACCGCGCGGATCGAGGCGGCCTGGCGGGCCCCGCGGCTGCCCAAGTTCATGCTCCCGCCGCGCGAGCTCGGCCGCATCGTCGTCGGCCGCGCCCCCGCGTGCCAGTTCATCCTCACCGACCTCACCGTCTCCCGGTTCCACGCCGAGATCTACCGCGCGGACGAGGGCTGGATGATCTCCGATCTGGGGTCGATGAACGGCACCCGCGTGAACGGGTACCGGCTGACCGGCCCCGCCCGCGTCCGGCCAGGCGACGAGGTCGGCTTCGGCAACTCCGCGTTCCTCGTCACCGCCCCCTGATCCGTCCCGGGTCTTGACGGAACCGTAAAGAGTCCTTACTTTCACCTCCAAGTTAGGAAACCTTCTTAACTCGGAGGAGCCGCCGTGTCCGTGCCCGTCCCCGGAACGCCCAGCCTGCTGCGGGCGATCAACGACCGCGCCGCGCTGGAGGCGCTGCTCGCCCGGGGGCCGCTGACCCGGCCGCAGATCTCCGACCTCACCGGCCTGTCCAAGCCCACCGCCTCCCAGCTGCTCGCGCGGCTGGAGCAGGCCGGGCTCGTCGTCCGCGACGGCGTCCGCGAGGGCCTGCCCGGCCGCACCGCCGGGCTGTACCGCATCAACGGCGCCGCCGCCCACGTCGCCGGCGCCGACGTCACCCCCGCGCGGATCCGCGTCAGCGTCGCCGACCTCGCCGGGACGGTCGTCGGCGAGCACACGCTGCCCACCCCCGGCCGCACCGGCGTGGACGTCGTCGCCCGGATGGCCGCCGCGCTCGACGGCGCCGCCGCCGCGGCCGGCCTCACCCGGGACCGCCTCGACCGGGCCGTCGTCGGCATCCAGGGCGCCGTCGACCCCGCCACCGGCCGCCTCGGGTACGCCTCGCACATCCCCGGCTGGCACATCCCCGACCTCGTGGACACCCTGAGCGGCGGGCTCGGCGTGCGCGTCGCGATCGAGAACGACGTCAACCTCGCCGCGCTCGCCGAGCGGGCCGGCGGGCGCGCCGAGGGCGCGTCGGACTTCGTCCTGCTGTGGGTCGCCGACGGCGTCGGCATGGCCGTCGTGCTGAACGGGACCCTGCACCGGGGCGCGACCGGCGGCGCCGGAGAGATCGGCTACATGCCCGCCGTCGGCGCCCCGCTCATGCGGGACGTGCGGCGCACCCACACCGGCGGGGTGCACAGCCTCACCGGCGGGGCGGCCGTGCTGAGGCTGATGCGCGAGCACGGCTTCCGCGGACGGGACGCCGCCACCGCGCTCAGCCGCGCCGCCGCCGACGTGCAGACCGCGGGCCGGCGCACGGCCACGGACGCGGGCGCCCGCGCGGAGCGCGCCCTCACCGAACTCGCCACCAGGCTCGGCGCCACGCTCGCCACGGTCGTGGCCGTCATCGACCCCGCGCTCGTCGTCCTCACCGGCGACGTCCTGCGCGCCGGCGGCGAGCCGCTGCGCGCACGCGTCCAACAGCACCTGCACAGCCTCACGATCCCGCGCCCCGAGGTGCGGCTCAGCACCGTGGAGGGCAACCCCGTCCTGGCCGGGGCCCTCCAGCAGGCGCTCCGGGAGACCCGCGACGAGGTCTTCACCACCACCGTCCCCTGACCCGTCCTCACCCCGCCGTTCCCCACCCCCCGAAGGAGAACCGGAGTGCCCACCACCACAACGCGCCCGCTCGCGGCGGTCGCCGCCGCCACCGGGCTCGTCCTCGCGGCCGCGTGCACCGCCGGCGGCGACCAGTCCGGCAAGGGCCCGGCGTCCGGCGAGAAGCAGACCATCGAGGTCTGGCACGGCTGGAGCGCCCCGCACGAGGTGAAGGCCTTCCAGGACGCCGTCGCCGGCTTCAACCAGACCCACCCCAACATCACCGTCAAGCTCGTCAACGGCCAGACCGACGACCGCATCACCAACGCCATCCGCGGCGGGAACCCGCCGGACGTGGTGTCGTCGTTCACCACCGACAGCGTCGGGCAGTGGTGCAAGAGCGGCGCCTGGCAGAACCTCTCGCCCTACATCGCCAAGTCCGGGCTCGACCTGAACCAGTTCCCGAAGGCGGTGCGGAACTACACCGAGTACAAGGGCGTCCGCTGCGCGATGCCGCTGCTGGCCGACGCCTACGGCCTCTACTACAACAAGAGGCTGATGAAGGGCGAGCAGCCGCCGAAGACGATGGGCGAGCTGACCGCGCTCGCCAAGAAGCTCACGGTCCGCTCCCCCGACGGGACCATCAAGGTCGCCGGGTTCATGCCGTCCGTCCAGTACTACGAGCACCAGGTCCAGCACCTGGCCCCGCAGTTCGGCGTCAGGTGGCTGACCGGCGACGGCAGGGCCAACTTCTCCGGCGACCCCGCCTTCCAGGCCTACCTGAAGTGGAACAAGAGCCTCATCGACTGGTACGGCTACGCCAACGTCAAGAAGTTCCTGCGCTCGATGGGCCAGGAGTTCGAGTCGTCCAACCCCTTCGAGAAGGAGCGGACGGCGATGGCCGTGGACGGCGAATGGCGCACCAAGTTCATCCAGAAGGAGGCGCCCGGGCTCGACTACGGCACGGCGCCCGTCCCCGTCTCCGACGACCGCGCGAGCGCCTACGGCGGCGGGTTCGTCACCGGCACCGTCATCGGGATCCCGCGCGGCGCCAGGCACGCCCCCGCGGCCTGGGAGTTCGTCCGGTACCTCACCACGGACACCGGCGCGCTGGTCACCTTCGCCAACGCGCTCGGCAACGTGCCCTCCACGATCCCGGCGCTGTCGTCGCCGAAGCTGACGCTGCCGCCGCAGTTCCGCACGTTCCTCGACGTCTTCAGGAACCCCAACAGCTCCACCACGCCGCCGACACCGAACGGCAACGACTACGTCGTCCGGTTCGAGAAGTTCACCCAGGAGGAGTGGGAGCCCGGCAAGGTGAGCGACCTCGGCCAGGCGCTGAAGAGGCTCGACGGCGAGGTCGACGACTCCCTCAAGCTCGCCGGAGGCTGACCGTGGCATCCGGCTCAGCGCGCCTCCCGCTGCCCGGGGCGCGGCGCGGGACGGCGGCGGCGCGGGCGCGACGGCGCCGGCGGCTCCGGGTCGCGGCGTTCCTGTCCCCCTGGCTCGCCGGGTTCGGCCTGTTCTTCGTCTACCCCCTCGCCGCCACCGTCTACTTCTCCTTCACCCGGTACAACCTGTTCACGCTGGAGTACGTGGGCCTCGACAACTACGCCTACCTGCTGCACGACCGCGACGCCTGGACGGCGATGCGCAACACGCTGTGGCTGGTCGCCGTGCTCGTCCCGCTGCGGGTGCTGTTCGGCCTCGGCGTCGCCCAGCTGCTCACCAGGGTCAGGCGGGGCGCCGGCCTGCTGCGCTCGGTCCTCTACCTGCCGTACCTGGTCCCGCCCGTCTCGGCCACGGTCGCGTTCGTGTTCCTGCTGAACCCCGGCACCGGCCCCCTTCCGGCCCTCGCCGCGCGGCTCGGGATCCCCCTGCCCGACTTCTTCAACGACGCCGCCTGGGCCAAGCCCGGCCTGACCCTGCTCGGCCTGTGGGCGGTCGGCGACGTCATGATCATCATGCTGGCGGCGCTGCTGAACGTGCCCGCGTCGCTGTACGAGGCGGCAGCGATCGACGGCGCCGGCGCCTGGGCCCGGTTCCGGCACATCACGCTGCCGACCGTGTCCCCCGTCCTGGCGTTCTCCGCCGTCACCGGCGTCATCGAGACGCTGCAGTACTTCACGCAGCCGATGGTGGCGGGCAAGGTGGCCTCCGGGCGCGCCGACCTGCCCGGGGTCCAGTACTCCCCCGGCTACCCCGACGGCTCCACGCTGACGTTCCCGCAGTGGCTGTACGACCAGGGGTTCCGCCAGTTCAACATGGGCTACGCGTGCGTGCTGGCGCTCGTCATGTTCGCCACCGCGATGGCGTTCACCGTGTTCCTGCTCCGCCGGTTCCGCGCGTTCGCCGGAGAGGAGGCGCGATGATCCCCGGAGGGCGCGCCCGCCGGGCGCTGCTGTGGCTCGCCGTGCACGCCACCGCCGTCGCGGTCGGCGTGATGTTCCTGGCGCCCCTGGCGTTCATGCTGCTGACCGCCGTGATGACCGACCGGCAGGCGCTCAGCGGCGAGCTGTGGCCGCGCGGCTGGCACCTCGCCAACTTCGCCGAGGTGTTCAGCGGCGACATGGTCCGCTGGACCGTCAACAGCACCGTGTACGCCGGCCTGTCCACGGTGTTCATGCTGGTCTCCAGCGTGCCGGTGGCGTACGCGCTGGCCCGCTTCCGGTTCCGCGGACGGGGCCCGGCGCTCGTCGTGGTGATCTCGGCGATGATGCTGCCGCCGCAGGTCACCATGGTGCCGCTCTACATCGTGTGGGCCCGGTTCGGGCTGACCGGCACGCTGTGGCCGCTGATCATCCCGCAGCTGTTCGGGGACGCGTTCTCCATCTTCCTGCTGCGCCAGTTCCTGGTGACGATCCCCCGCGAGTACGCCGACGCCGCCCGCGTGGACGGCTGCGGCGAGCTGCGCACGATGCTGCGGGTCGTCCTGCCGATGGCGAGGCCCGCCCTGGCCGCGGTGGCGCTGTTCCAGTTCTTCTACTGCTGGAACGACTACTTCCGGCCGCTGGTGTACGCCGACCCCGACCACTGGACGCTGGCCATCGGCGTCGCCACGTTCCGCGCCGCCCACCATGTCGAGTGGAACCTCACCATGGCCGCGACGCTGCTGACCATCCTGCCGGTGCTGGTCGTGTTCTTCCTCGCCCAGCGCGTGTTCATCCAGGGCGTGACCTTGACGGGAGTGAAGGGTTGAAGCTGACGGTCATCGGGGGCGGGTCCACCTACACCCCGGAACTGGTCGACGGGCTCGCGCGGGCGCACGCGGCGCTGCCGGTGTCGGAGCTCGTGCTCGCCGACCCCGACGCCCGGCGGCTGGAGCTCGTCGGCGGGCTCTCCGCGCGGATGCTCGCCCGCGCGGGCCACCCCGCCCGCGTCGTCACCACCGGCGACCTGGACGCGGCGGTCGCGGACGCGACGATCGTCGTGATCCAGCTGCGCGTCGGCGGGCAGGCCGCCCGGCACGTCGACGAGACGCTGCCGCTGGCCCGCGGCTGCGTCGGGCAGGAGACGACCGGCGCCGGCGGCCTCGCCAAGGCGCTGCGCACCGTCCCGGTCGTGCTGGACATCGCCGGGCGCGTCGCCGCCCGCGCCCCGCACGCCTGGATCATCGACTTCACCAACCCGGTCGGCATCGTCACCCGGGCCCTGCTGGACGCGGGGCACCGCGCGGTCGGCCTGTGCAACGTCGCGATCGGGTTCCAGCGGCGCGCGGCGGCGCTGCTGGGCGTCCCGCCCGAACGGGTCGGCCTCGGCCACGCGGGGCTCAACCACCTCACCTGGGTGCGGTCGGTCCTGCTGGACGGGCACGACGTCCTGCCGGACCTGCTCGACCGGCATCCCGGCGAGCTCGCCGCCGTCTCCGGCCTGCCCGCCCCGTTCCTGCGGACGCTCGGCGCCGTCCCGTCGTACTACCTGCGCTACTTCTACGAGCACGACCGCGTCGTCGAGGAGCAGCGGGGCGCGCCGTCGCGGGCCGAGGAGGTCGCCGCGCTCGAACGCGATCTGCTGGAGGCCTACGCCGACCCCGCGCTGGACACCAAGCCCGCCCGGCTCGCCGAGCGCGGTGGCGCGTTCTACTCCGAGGCGGCCGTGCAGCTGGCCGCGTCGCTGGTCGGCGGCCGCGGCGACGTGCAGGTCGTCAACGTGCGCAACCACCGCACGCTGCCGTTCCTGGACGACCGCGCGGTCATCGAGGTCCCGGCGCGGATCACCGGGTCCGGGGCGGTGCCGCTGCCCGTCCCCGCCATGGAGCCGCTGCTCGCCGGCCTGGTCGCGCACGTGTCGGCGTACGAGGAGCTGGCCCTGGACGCGGCGCTGCGCGGCGGGGTGGACCGGGTCGCCGCCGCGCTGCTCGCGCATCCGCTCGTGGGGCAGGCGGACGCGGCCGAGCGCCTCGCCCGCGACCTGGTCGCCGCCAACCGTGCCCACCTGCCCTGGGCCGCCTGATGGCCGCGGGCGTCCTCGTCGCCGTCGACGGCGGCAACAGCAAGACCGACGCGGCCGTCGCCACCACCGCCGGCGAGCTGCTGGCCACCGTGCGCGGCGACGGCTTCCGCCCGCAGGCCGACGGGCTCGACGCCGCGCTCGACACGCTGACGGCGGACATCGGCAGGGTGCTGCGGGACGCCGGGGTCCGGCCCGGCGGCGTCGTCCACCTGGCCGCCTACATGGCCAACGTCGACCTGCCGGGCGAGGAGGAGCGGCTGGAGAAGCTCCTGCTGTCCCGGGGCGCCGCGCCGAGCGTGACGGTCGGCAACGACACGTTCGCGCTGCTGCGCAGCGCCGTCACCGAGGGCTGGGGCGTCGCGGTGGTCTGCGGCGCCGGCATCAACTGCGCGGGCGTCGCCCCCGACGGGCGCACCGCGCGGTTCCCGTCCCTCGGCGCCCACACCGGCGACTGGGGCGGCGGCGGCGAGCTCGGCCGCTCGGCTCTGTGGCACGCCATCCGCGGAGAGGACGGCCGGGGACCGGAGACGGCGCTGACCGCCGCGGTCGCCGCCCACTTCGGTCTGGCCCGCGCCATCGACGTGGGCCTCGCCCTCCACCTCGGCGAGATCGAGCAGGGGCGGCTCACCTCCCTGGCGCCCGTCCTGCTCGACATCGCCGAGGCCGGCGACCCGGTGGCCCGCGGCGTGGTGCTCCGGCTGGCGGAGGAGGTGGCGATCCTCGGCTCGGTCGCGCTGCGCCGCCTGGACCTGCTGGACGCCCCCGCCGACGTCGTCCTCGGCGGCGGGGTCCTGGCGGCCCGCCGGCCGCTGCTGATGGAGGCGGTCGCGGACCGCTACGCCGACCTCGCCCCCCGCGCCCGCCTGCTGGTCCCCGAGGACCCCCCGCTGCTCGGCGCCGCGCTCCTCGCCCTCGACCACGTCGCCGCCCCGCCGTCCGCCCACGCGGCCCTGCGCACCGCGTTCCGCCGCCGCTGACCCGCGGTCGGGCCGCCGTCGCCGGGATGCCTACCATGGCGATGGACGGGTGGTCCGGAGACCTGGATCCGCTGAACGGCCCCCGCCCTTGACGTTGTAAGGTTCCGCCGGTGCGGGAGGGGGACGCCGTGGAGATCGGGTTCGCGGTGCCGGGGTCCGGCGCGTGGGCGACCCCGCGCAACCAGGTGACGGTGGCGCGGCGTGCCGAGGATCTCGGCTACCGCTCGCTGTGGACGCTGCAGCGAGTCCTCAACCCGGCCGGGTCGACCGACCTCACCTACCGCAACGTCCCCGACCCGCTGATCACCCTGGCCTACCTCGCCGCCCACACCTCCCGGGCGCGGCTCGGCGTCGCGGTCGTGAACCTTCCGTTCTACGCGCCGCCGATCCTCGCCAAGCAGGCCGCCACCCTCGACCACGTCAGCGGGGGACGCCTGGACCTCGGGCTCGGGATCGGCTGGATGCGCGAGGAGTTCGCGGCGGTCGGCGCCCCCATGGAGCGCCGCGGCGCCCGCGCCGAGGAGTTCATCGCCGCGCTGCGCGCCCTGTGGGCCGGCGGGTCCGGGGACCCGGCGCGATTCCACGGCGAGTTCTACGACATCCCGCCCGTGACGATGGACCCGCCCCCGCTCCAGCCGTCCGGGCCGCCGATCCTGCTGGGCGGCGGCGCCGAACCCGCCCTGCGGCGCGCGGGCCGGCTGGCCGAGGGCTGGGTCAGCTCCAGCCGCGCCGACCTCGCCGCGATCGGCCGCTCCGTGGAGGTGGTGCGGGAGGCCGCCGAGGAGGCCGGGCGGGACGCGTCCGCGCTGCGGTTCGTGTGCCGGGGCGCGGTCCGGGTCCGCCCCGCGGGGCGACAGGAGCGGCGCCCGCTCACCGGCTCCTTCGAGGAGATCCGCGGCGACTTCGGGGCGCTGGCGCGGCAGGGCGTCACCGAGCTGTTCGTGGACCTGAACTTCGATCCGGAGATCACCGGGCCGGACGCCGATCCGGACGCGTCGCTGGACCGCGCCCTGGAGGCGCTGGAGGCGTTCGCGCCGGGCCGATGACTACAGGGGCGGCCGCCGCGCCTCCCAGGGGGTGCTGAGCACGACCGTGGTGCGCGTCGCGACGTTCGCGGCGGCGCGGATCTTCTGCAGCAGGTCCTCCAGCTCGTTCGGCGAGGCGACCCGGACCTTGAGGATGTAGCTCTCCTCCCCCGCCACCGAGTGGCACGCCTCGATCGCCTGCAGGTGCGCCAGCCGGTCGGGGGCGTCGTCGGGGGCCGCCGGGTCGATCGGCTTGATCGACACGAAGGCGGTCAGCGGCAGGCCGATCTCCCGGTTGTCGAGCTGGGCGGCGAAGCCCTTGATGACGCCGCGCTTCTGCAGCCTCCGGACGCGCTGGTGCACCGCCGACACCGACAGGCCCGTCTCCTTGGCCAGGTCGGTGAAACTCATCCGCCCGTCGTCGGCCAGCAGGGCCATGATCTGACGATCGATCTCCTCCACGCGGGAAATCTAGCGCGCCGGGGCCCGTGCGCGGGCCCCCGTTCGATCACGGATCGGCTTTCCCGCAGGGGCGGGAGCGCAGCGCCGACGGCGCGCGGCTAGCGGCGGGCGCTCCGCAGCGGCCCGCAGCTGCCGCGCACCACCAGCTCCGTCGGCAGCACGACCGGGCCTCCCCTGCCGCGCCGGGCGGGCTCGCGCAGCAGCAGCTCGCAGGCGCGGTAGCCGATGTCGTGGCCGGGCCTGGCCACGGCGGTCAGCGGCGGATCGCACAGCTCCGCCCACGCGACGTCGTCCACCATCGCGATGGACACGTCGGCCGGCACCCGCAGGTCGAGCTCGCGGGCGACCAGGACGGCGGCCTCGCCGAGCAGATGCCCGGCGGCCAGGACGGCGGTGACGTCAGCGCGGCGCTGCAGCAGCCCGGCGGCGGCCGCGTAGGCGGCGTCGCGGGCGGGACGGGCGGCCACGACGAGGTCCTCCTCCGCGGGCAGGCCCAGCTGCGCCAGGGTTTCGCGGAACGCCCGCTCGCGCGCGCCCGCGGGACGGCCCGGCGCGCCGCCGAGGAACCCGATGCGGCGGTGCCCGAGCCCGGCGAGGTACTCGGTGAGGGACCGCACGCCGCCCGCGTCGTCGGCCAGCACGGACGGGACGTCGGGCAGCCCGGGCAGGACCCGGTCGGCGAACACGACGCTGGAGCACACCCGGGCCGCGGCGCGCCAGTCGGCCTCGTCCCCGGCGGGCAGCGCGATGATCCCGTCGACCCGCTGCTCGACGAGCCGGTCGACGATCTCGGCCTCGCGGGAGGGGTCGCCGTGCGCGGCGTCCACGATGACGTGCTCGCCGAGGGTGCGGGCGCAGGCCAGCACACCCGCGACCACCTCGGCGCAGAACGGGTCGGTGACGTCGGGGACGACCAGGCCGATGCCGCCGCTGCGGCGCAGCTTCAGGCCCCGGCCGAGGGCGCTCGGCCGGTAGTCCAGCTCGCGGGCCGCGGCCAGCACCCGCTCGCGGGTCGCGGCGCTCGCCGAGCCCGTCCCGGAGAACACCCGCGACACCGTGGCGATGCCGACGCCCGCCGCCGCGGCCACGTCCTTGATCGTCGCCGACCGCCGATCCGCCACCCGCGCACCGTCCCTTTCCGCCCGTTTCGATCATCTTCTCACGATGACGTCTCCCCTGGAAACGATTCCATGATGTTTACTCCAGCCAATACGACATATCCCCTGCTCGGCGGGGGAACGGCGGAAACGTTTCCAAAGGGGTTCGGATGGCCAAGATCGTGCTGGACCGGGTCGACAAGGTGTACGGCGGCGGAGTCAAGGCCGTCGACGGGCTCGATCTGGAGATCCGCGACGGCGAGTTCATGGTGCTGGTCGGGCCGTCCGGCTGCGGCAAGTCCACCGCGCTGCGGATGATCGCCGGGCTGGAGGAGATCTCCGGTGGGAAGATCTCCATCGGCGACCAGGTCGTCAACGACCTCGCGCCGAAGGACCGCGACATCGCGATGGTGTTCCAGAACTACGCCCTCTACCCGCACATGACGGTCGAGCAGAACCTCGCGTTCGGCCTCAAGCTGCGCGGCACGCCGAAGGCGGAGATCAAGCAGAAGGTCCGCGACGCCGCCAAGATGCTCGGCCTGGAGCAGTACCTGTCCCGCAAGCCGGCCGCGCTGTCGGGCGGCCAGCGGCAGCGCGTCGCGATGGGCCGCGCCATCGTCCGCCAGCCGCAGGCGTTCCTGATGGACGAGCCGCTGTCCAACCTCGACGCCAAGCTCCGCGTCTCCATGCGCGCCTCCCTCAGCCAGCTGCACGAGCGGCTCGGCGTCACCACCGTGTACGTCACCCACGACCAGGTCGAGGCCATGACGCTCGGATCGCGGGTGTGCGTGCTGCGCGAGGGCAAGCTCCAGCAGGTCGACACCCCGCAGCGGCTGTTCGACAACCCCGTCAACCTGTTCGTGGCCGGGTTCATCGGCTCGCCCGCGATGAACTTCGTGCTCGCCGACCTCGAGACCGGCGACGGCGGGGCGCGGGTCTCCTTCGCCGGCTACACGCTGCCCGTCCCGGCCGCGGTCATGGACGACAAGCCGGGCCTGGGCGACTACCTCGGCAAGAAGGTCATCCTCGGCATCCGCCCGTCGGACTTCGAGGACTCCGCGCACGCCCAGCCCGGCTGGGCGCCGATGGCGGTGCGCAGCAGCGTCACCGAGGAGCTCGGCAGCGAGATCAACGTGATCTTCACGATCGACGCCCCGCCGGTCGAGCACAAGGACACCGCCGACCTGGCCGAGGACGCCGCCGAGGGCGAGGCCGAGGCGATCCCGCTGATCGACAACAAGGCGCTGTGGACGGCCCGCGTCAACTCCCGCTCGCACGTGCGCCCGGGGCAGGACGTGGACCTCGCCGTCGACACGCGCCGCCTGCACTTCTTCGACCCGTCCAGCGGTCTGGCCATCGGGCACCCCGACGTCGCCGAACGGCACGGCGCCGCGGACCTGCGCAAGTCCGGCTGACCGTCCCGCTGCGACAGGGCGGTGCCCACGGCCTCGGTGAGGCCGTGGGCACCGTTGTCCCGGCGGGCGTCACTTCACCGAGCCGGCGAGGACCCCCTGGACGAAGTAGCGCTGGAAGGCGAAGAACACGATCAGCGGGACGACCAGCGACAGGAACGCGCCGGGCGCGAGGATGTCGATGTTGCCGGTGAACTGCCGCATCTGCGACTGCAGCCACTTGGTCATCGGCTGCGACCCGGTGTCGGCGAACACCAGCGCGACCAGCAGGTCGTTCCACACCCACAGGAACTGGAAGATGCCGAGCGAGGCGATCGCCGGGCCGCCCAGCGGGAAGATCACCCGGCGGAAGATCGTCCACTCCGAGCCGCCGTCCATCCGCGCCGCCTCCAGCAGGTCCCGGGGGATCGCCGCGAAGAAGTTGCGGAGCAGGAAGATGGCGAACGGCAGCCCGAAGGCCACGTGGAACAGCACGACGCCGGTGATCGAGCCGAACATGTGGAAGCTTCCGAACTCGATGTAGCCGTACAGCCTGGCGACCGGGATCAGCGCGACCTGGACCGGCACCACCAGCAGCGCCACGACGCCGAGGAACAGCCAGTCCCGGCCGGGGAACTCCATCCAGGCGAACGCGTAGGCGGCCAGCGAGGCGATCGCGACCACCAGCAGCGTCGCCGGGACGGTGATCAGCACCGTGTTCCAGAACGAGTCGACGAAGTCGCCCTTGTCCAGCAGCGCGCCGTAGGACTCGGCGGTCAGCTGCGCCGGCTTGGCGAACACGTTCCACCAGCCGTCGGCGTTGTTGTCCTCGTTGGAGCGCAGCGAGGCGACCAGCAGGCCGAGGGTCGGCACCAGCCAGAACAGCGCGACCAGGACCAGCAGCGCCTGCGCGGCGCCGCCGCCCGCCCTGCCGACGATCCGCGCGGCCAGGCCGCGCCGCGGCGCTCCCGCCGCGCCGCCGCCCTCCGCCCCGGAGGGCGCCTGCGGGGCCTTCTCCGCGGTGCTCATTTGCGCTCCTGCCGCATTCTCCGGATGTTGAACAGCATGGCGGGCAGCACCAGCACGAACAGCAGCACGGCGATGGCGCTGCCGGAGCCCTGGTCGTTGCCGCCGCCGAACGACTCGGTCCACATCTGCAGCGCCAGCACGCTGGCGTTCGGATCGCCGCCGCCGATGATGTAGACGAGGTCGAAGACCTTCAGGACGTTGATGACCAGCGTCACCAGCACCACCATCAGGACGGGCGCGAGCAGCGGGATCGTCACCCGCCGGAACACCTGCCACTCGGTGGCGCCGTCCACCCGCGCCGCCTCCAGGGCGTCGCGCGGGATGGCCGCGAGCCCGGCGGCGATGAGCACCATCGCGAAGCCCGACCACACCCACAGGTACGACCCGATGATCGCCGGGGTGATGAGGGTGTCGCCGAGCCACTCGGCGCCCTGGTAGGCGGTGGTGAAGTTGTCCTTGGGCAGCCGGATCGTGTACGTCCCGGCGGGCACCTTCCGCATGGTGAAGGTTCCGTCGGCCTCCGTGGTGGCCTTGGCGACGACCTTGCCGCCCTGGACCGCCTCGACCCGGATGCCCGGCAGGCCGGACTCTCCGGAGTTGGGGGCGTTCTGCTGGCCGCCCCCGCCCCGGGTGAAGTCGAACCAGACCGTGCCGGTCAGCCGGCCCGGCCCGGCCGCCGGGGGCGGCGCGGCGGGCTCGGCGCCCTTCGGCAGGTACTCGGGCTTGATCTTCAGCAGCGGGACGAGCGCGCTCTGCCCCGCCGAGTACGGCCGCACCGAGACCACGGCGCCGCCGTCCTGCCGGACCGGCGAGTTCCCGCCGTTGCGGGGCCCGGCCCCCGGGTAGGTGGTGTCCTGCCGGAACATGTCGTGGACCGCGACCATCGCCGCGTTCGCCACGCCCTTGTCCGGGTCCTGCTGGTACACCAGCCGGAAGATCACGCCGGAGGCGAGGAACGAGATCGCCATCGGCATGAACACCACGAGCTTGAACACCGTCGCCCACCGGATCCGCTCGGTGAGCACGGCGAACACCAGGCCGACGATGGTCACCACGGTCGGCGCCACGACGACCCAGATGGCGGTGTTGCGCACCGCCACGAGGTTGTCGTGCCCCTTGAAGACCCCGGTGTAGTTGTCGACGCCGACGAACGAGCCGCCCGAGGCGTCGAAGAAACTGCGGATCACCGAGTAGACGATCGGGTACACGACGAGGAAGCCGAGCAGCAGCAGCGCCGGCAGCAGGAACGTCAGGGCCAGCCACGACGGCGGGGTCAGCCGCTCGCGCGCGCCGCGGGCGCCCCTGCCGGCGGGCGGCGCGTCGATGGCGGCGGCGCCGCCGGCCGTCGCGGCCGGCGGCACCTCCTCATTCGGAGCCTTCATCCAGGGATTCCCTACTTGTAGGCCCTACTTGTACGCCTTGGCCGCCTCGGCCTCCAGCTTGGCCTGCGTGCCCTTGACGTCGGTCGGGTTCTGCACGAACTGGCGCAGCGCCTCCCACTCGCCCTTGCCGGGCGTCGCGCCGAACGCGGCGGGAGCCAGGTCGGACATGTCGTAGCGGGCGGCGTCGCCGGCCTGCTGGAGCTGGGTGATCAGCTGCTTGGCGATCGGGTCGGAGTAGGCGTCGGGCTTGACGTTCTTGTTCGGCGTCAGGTAGCCGCCGAGCCCGGCCCACACCGTGCCCGCCTCGGGCGAGGCGAGGTACTTCATGAGCTCCTGCGCGCCCTTGCCGTCCTTCAGCGCGACCGCGACGTCGCCGCCGAGGATCGCCGGGGCGGTGCCGCCGGCCTTCGGGAACGCGAAGACCTTGGCGTCCGTGCCGACCTTGGCCTTGGTGGTGCCGATGTTGGCGGCGGCGAAGTCGCCGCCGTAGACCATGGCGGCCTTCTGCTGGCCGAACACCTGGGTGACCGACTCGTCGAACTTGGTCTTGGTCGCGGTCGCGACGCCGCCGTTCAGGTAGTCGGGCTTGCCCCAGACCTCGGCGAGCGTCTGCAGCGCCTTGCCCACGCTCGGGTCGGTCCACTTGATCTCGTGCTTGGCGAGCTTGTCGTAGTTCTCCGGCCCGGCCTGCGACAGGTAGACGTTCTCGAACCAGTCGGTCAGCGTCCAGGAGTCCTGCGGGCCCGCGGCGAGCGTGAACGGGGTGGTGCCCGCGTCCTGCAGCGTGCCCGCCGCCTTGGTCAGGTCGGCCCACGCCGCGGGCGGCTGGACGCCGGCCTCGTCGAACGCCGCCGGCCGGTACCACAGGATCGACTTGTAGGCGGCCTTGACGATCACGCCGTAGGTCTTGCCGTCGGAGGAGCCGAGCTCCTTCCAGTACGGCGCGAAGTTCTGCCCGACCTGCGAGACCACGTCGTCGCCCAGGGGCTTGAGCGCCCCCTTGCCGGCGTACTGCTGCATGAGGCCCGGCTGCGGCAGGATCGCCACGTCCGGCGGGTTCTTGGCCTCGATGCGCGGGCCGAGGTAGGCGTCGGTGTTCTCCCCGGTGGAGGCGTAGTTGACCTTCGCCCCGGTCTTCTTCTCGAACGCCTGCAGGACCTTGCGGAAGTTCGCCTCCTCCGGACCGGTCCACTTGGCCGCGACCTCGATGGTGGTGCCCTTCAGCTCACCCCCGCCGGAGGGCGACGACCCGTCCCCGTCCTTGTCGTCGCCGCCGCAGGCGGCGGCCGCGGACAGCAGCAGTCCCGCCGCGACGGCGACTCCCGTCACGCGCCTGCCGACGCCGGCGGAGCCGTGTCGGGGGGTGCGGGGGGAGGTCCCCCCGCCGGCAAAGCTGACCCTCATTCCTCATCCTCCCTGGCCGGAGCGGCGTCGCCTGTTCCCCAGATCGACGCGCCGGACTCGATATCGAAGAAGTGCAGGCGTCCGGTGTCGACGCGGATCGTCACCGGGTCGCCCACCTTCACGCGGGTGCGCGGGCTGAACCGCGCGACCAGGTCCGTGCGGGGGCTCTCCAGGTCCCCCAGCACGTCGGTCCCCGCGTCGCGCGCGAGCTCCTTGGTGTCCTCGGTGACGACCTGGGACGCCTCGATCGCGAAGTGCACCAGCACGTCCGAGCCCATCGCCTCGACGAGGTCGGCGGTGGAGGCCAGCCCGGATCCCTCGGGCGTCTCCACGAGCTCGGAGTCCTCCATGTCCTCGGGGCGGATGCCGACGACGACGTCGCCGCCGAGGTGGGATGCCAGGGCCGGACGCTCGGTCATGACCTCGGCCGGAAGCGCCAGGGTCTGGCCGCCGATCTCCAGGCGCGGGTTCTCCGCGTCGCCGGACAGCGTGCCCTGGACCAGGTTCATGGCCGGTGAGCCGATGAATCCGGCGACGAACAGGTTCGCCGGCCGGTCGTAGAGCTCCTGCGGCGCGGCGACCTGCTGCAGGCGCCCCTTCTTCATCACCGCGACCCGGTCGCCGAGCGTCATCGCCTCGGTCTGGTCGTGGGTGACGTAGATCGTGGTGACGCCGAGGTCGCGCTGGAGGCGGGCGATCTCGGCGCGCATCTGGACGCGCAGCTTGGCGTCGAGGTTGGACAGCGGCTCGTCCATCAGGAACGCCTGCGGCTCCCGGACGATCGCGCGGCCCATCGCGACGCGCTGCCGCTGCCCGCCCGAAAGGTTGCGAGGCTTCTTGTCCAGGTAGTCGGTCAGGCCCAGGGTCCGCGCGGCCCGGTCGACCTTCTCGCGGATCTCGGCCTTCGGCAGCTTGCGCAGCGACAGGCCGAAGCCGATGTTGTCGCGCACCGACAGGTGCGGGTAGAGGGCGTAACTCTGGAACACCATCGCGACGTCGCGGTCCCGGGACGGCACCCGGTTGACGACCCGCCCGCCGATCGTGACCTCGCCCTCGGAGATCTCCTCCAGCCCGGCGACCATCCGCAGCGCGGTGGTCTTGCCGCAGCCCGACGGGCCCACCAGGACGAGGAACTCCCCGTCGGCGATGTGGAGGTTCAGGTCGGTCACGGCCCGCGTGCCGTCGGGATAGACCTTCCCGACGCTGGTCAGGTCGACCTCTGCCACGGCGTCTCCTCTTCGTCACGGCACGTCGATGCGGAAGAAAGTCGACTTACTCCCGCGTAACAGTGCAACAAGGAGGTACAGGGCCGGACACCCGGATCGCAACCGGCGGAGGCACGCTCCGGCGCATTTGATACAGAGATCGTTACCGAGCCGTTTCCGTCTCAATTTGCGCTGCCCGAAAACAGCACGTGGGCATGAACGCAAACCCGTTCATGCCCACGGTCGTCCGGGCGCCCGAAGCGCCGGACCGGCGTCAGCCCACGACCACCAGCCCGCGCTCGGTGACGTTCATCGGCGCGTAGCCCTCCTCGGTGCACACGACGATGTCCTCGATGCGGGCGCCGTGCGGGCCGGGGTAGATGCCGGGCTCGATCGAGAACGCCATCCCGGGCTCCAGCGGCTCGCGGTTGCCGGCGACGATGTAGGGTTCCTCGTGCGACTCCAGCCCGATGCCGTGGCCCGTGCGGTGGAAGAAGTGCTGGCCGTGCCCGGCGGCGGCGATGATGTCGCGGCCAGCCGCGTCCACCTCCTCCGGCGTCGCCCCCGGCCGCACGGCCTCGCAGGACGCGCGCTGCGCCTCCTCCAGCACCGCGAAGTACGCGCGGTACTCGGCGGGCGGCTCGCCCACGCAGTAGTTGCGGGTCGAGTCCGAGCAGTAGCCGCTCGGCATCGTCCCGCCGATGTCGACCACCACGGGCTCGCCGGGACGGATGACCCGGTCCGACAGCTCGGCGTGCGGGTTGGCGCCGTTCGGGCCGGAGCCGACGATGACGAAGTCGACCTGCGCGTGCCCCTCGGCGATGATCGCGTCGGCGATGTCGCGGCCCACCTCGCGCTCGGTGCGCCCGGCCCTCAGCAGGTCCGGGACCCGGCGGTGCACCCGGTCGATCGCCTCCCCCGCCTCGCGCAGCGCCGCCACCTCCGCCGCGCTCTTGCGCATCCGCAGCTCCCGCAGCACGCTCCCGGCCGCGACCTGCTCGGCGCCGGGCATCGCGCCGCGGAACCGCAGCGCCATCACCGCCCACATCCGGTCGGCCACGCCGACGGTCCCCACGTCCCGCGGGAGGCGGCCGGCCACCAGCGCGTAGGGGTCGTCGGTCTCGTCCCACGGCACCAGCTCCAGCCCGATGGACCCCGCCGGCGACTCCTGCGCGGCGGGAAGCTCCAGCCGGGGGACGACCAGGAACGGCTCGCCGCCGGCCGGGACCACCAGGCAGGTGAGCCGCTCGAGCTGCTTGGCGTCGTACCCGGTGACGTACCGCAGGTCGGGGCCGGGTGTCAGCAGGACCGCCCCGAGACCCGCCTTCACCGTCGCCTCGCGCACCAGGCCGACACGCTCGCGCGGATACAACTCCGTTGTCACATCCGTCTCCATATCCCAGCTCCTCTCCAGTGGCCGGTACCAGGATCCCAGGAGCGTCCGGGCGCCGGTGACCCGGCCCGCGTGGCAGCATGTGCCCCATGAGCGGGCTGATGCTGCTGGACACGCCGTCGTTGTACTTCCGCGCCTTCTTCGGGGTCCCCGAGTCGGTGACGGCCCCCGACGGGACCCCGGTGAACGCGGTGCGCGGGCTCGTCGACATGATCGCCCGGCTCGTCCAGGACCGCCGGCCGGAGCGGCTCGTGTGCTGCATGGACGCCGACTGGCGCCCGGCGTTCCGGGTGGAGGCGCTGCCCTCCTACAAGGCGCACCGGGTGGCCGAGGACGGCGGCGACCAGACGCCCGACGCGCTGGAGGCCCAGCTCCCGGTCATCGAGCAGGTGCTGGACGCCTTCGGGCTGGCGCGCGCGGGCGTCCCCGGCTACGAGGCCGACGACGTCATCGGGACGCTCGCGGTGCGGGGCGCGGCCGACGGGCCGGTCGACATCGTGACCGGCGACCGCGACCTGTTCCAGCTCGTCGACGACCGCGCCCCCGTCTGCGTCCTGTACACCGCGCGGGGGATCCGGAACCTGCAGGTGATGGGCGAGAAGGAGGTCGCGGCCAAGTACGGCATCCCGGGCCGCGGCTACGGCGACTACGCCACGCTGCGCGGCGACCCGAGCGACGGGCTGCCCGGCGTGCCGGGGGTCGGCGACAAGACCGCCGCCGCGCTCGTCACCCGGTTCGGCTCGGTCGAGGGGATCCTCGCGGCGCTGGACGCCGGCACCGACGAGGGGTTCCCGGCGGGCGCGCGCCGCCGGATGGAGGCGGCCCGCGAGTACCTGGCCGCCGCCGAGACCGTGGTGCGGGTCGTCACCGACATCGACGCCCCCGAGCTGGCGGGCCTGGACGACCGGCTGCCCGCCGAGCCGCGCGACCCCGAGGCCCTCGTCCGGCTCGCCGACACCTGGAACCTGTCCAGCCCGGTCAACCGCCTGCTGAACGCGCTCTCCCGCTGACCGGTCCCCGGTGCAAGTTGCGCCGAGAGTGTCAGATGACACAGACAGCGCGGTCTCCGGCGTGCAGCATTCGGAGCGGTGAGGGGTTCTCCTTGGCACATGAAGGCGACCGGTACCCGCGGCACTTGGGCCTCAACGCCCCACTCCCCCCAATTGCCGCGGGTACCGGTTAATCCGAACCCCGGACCGGAGACGGACGTGCCGTGACCGAGCGGACCCGACCCCGCGGCGGCCTCGCCGCGGGCCCCGGCGGCGGATTCTGGGCCGCGCTGGACGGCCCGGAGCGCGCGGCGCTGCGGGCCGCCGGGCGGGCGCGGAGCTACCAGCCGAGAACGCCCCTGTGCTACCAGGGCGACGACTCCGACCACATCATCGTCATCGAGTCGGGCTGGGCGAAGGTCACCTGCGCCGGCGAGGACGGGCGGGCGGTCGTGCTCGCCGTGCGCGGCCCCGGGGACCTCGTCTGCGAGAGCGCGGTGCTCGGCGGCCGCGAGCGGTCGGCGACGGTGCAGGCGCTCGACCACGTCCGGGCGCTCATCGTCCCGGCGGCCCGGTTCACCGCCTTCCTGGACGCCCACCCCCGGGTGTGGCGGCTGGTCAGCGGCACGTTCGTGCGGCGGCTCGACGACGCCGACCGCAGGCTGCGGGCGCACGTGTCGGCGCAGGGAGCCCGGCGGCTGGCGATCCTGCTGTCGGGCCTCGCCGAACTTTCGGCCCGGCACGCCCCGCCCGCCGCCGGCGGCGCGGTCGCGATCGGGCCGCCGCTGTCCCAGGAGGAGCTCGGCAGCTGGATGGACGCCTCCCGGGAGACCGTCGCGCGGGCGCTGTCCACGCTGCGGCGCGAGGGCCTGGTCAGCACCGGCTGGCGCAGGATCACCGTGGAGGACCCGCCGGGCCTGCGCGCGTTCGCGGACTCCCCGGAGGACTGAGGCCGCCCGGCCGGAATCGAGCGGCCGGGCCGGCGCCTTTACATTGTAGATTCACAACGGGATCGGGTGGTTCGTCCCGTACGCTCGGTCGTGTGCCGCGCCGACCGCTGCGACTGCGTACCGCCGAGGCCGACGCCGAGGTCCGCGCGGGACTCGACCGGATCCGCGCCGAGTTCTCGGTGTCCGGCGCGTTCCCGCCCGCCGCCCTCGCCGAGGCCGCCGCGTCCGCGCCTCCCCTGAACGGCCGCGCGGACCTGCGCGACGTCCCGTTCTTCACCCTGGACCCGCCCGGCTCGCTCGACCTCGACCAGGCGATGCACCTGGAGCG
This sequence comes from Actinomadura sp. NPDC048021, assembly GCF_040653135.1. Lineage (NCBI taxonomy): Bacteria > Bacillati > Actinomycetota > Actinomycetes > Streptosporangiales > Thermomonosporaceae > Actinomadura > Actinomadura sp. NPDC048021. Next base: position 85,629 of record NZ_JBEZJQ010000020.1, on the reverse strand, counting down.
GCGCGGGTCCGGGCACCGGGTGCGGTATGCGATCGCCGACGTGGCGGGATTCGTCCGCCCGGGCGGCGCGCTCGACGCCGAGGCGCGCGCCCGCGGCGTCACGCTCTACCTGCCGGACGCGAGCTCGCCGCTGCATCCGCGCCCCCTGTCGGAGGGGACCGCGAGCCTTCTGCCGGGCCGGGAGCGCCCCGCCGTGGCCTGGACGATCGACATCGACGACGCCGGGCGGATCACCGGCGTCGACGTGCGGCGCGCCCTCGTGCGCAGCCGCGACCGGCTCGACTACGCCACAGCCCGCCGCGGCGACGGCGACCCGCGGATCACGCTGCTCGGCGAGATCGGCGAGCGGCTCATCGCGGCGGAGGCCGCGCGCGGCGGCGTGAGCCTGCCGCTGCCCGAGCAGGAGGTCGTGCACGCGGGCGGCGGCTGGGCGCTCAAGCTGCGCGGCGACCTGGCCACCGAGGCGTGGAACGCGCAGATCTCGCTGCTGACCGGGCGGGCCGCGGCCCGGCTGATGCTGGACGGCGGCGTCGGGCTGCTGCGCACCATGCCGCCCGCGCCGGCCGAGGCGGTCGAGCGGCTGCGGCTGGCGGCCCGGGCGCTCGGGGTCTCCTGGCCCGGGGACGCCTCCTACGGCGACATCGTCCGCGCCCTGGACCCGGCGCTCCCCCGGCACGCGGCGTTCCTGCACGACGCGGCGGGGCTGATGCGCGGCGCCGGCTACACCGCCTTCGACGGGGCGCCGCCGGAGCACGCCGCGCACGCCGCCGTCGCGGCCCCGTACGCGCATGTCACCGCGCCGATCCGGCGGCTGGCCGACCGGTACGCCACGGAGGTGTGCCTGGCGCTGGCGGCGGACCGCCCCGTCCCGCAGTGGGCGCGCGAGGCGCTGCCGCACCTGCCCGAGGCGATGCAGCGGGCGCTGCGCCGCGGCGCCGACATCGACCACGCGTGCGTCGACCTGGTCGAGGCGCTCCTCCTGCGCGACCACGTCGGGGACGTGTTCGACGCGGTGGTGGTGGACGTGAACGGCGACCGCACCGGCGGGCGCGTCCAGCTGGTGGCGCCGCCGGTGTTCGGCCGCTGCGACGGGGAGGGCCTGCCGCTCGGCGAGCAGGTCAGGGTGCGGCTGGAAGAAGCGGACCCGGCGCGCCGCCGGGTCCGCTTCTCTCGTGCGTCGTGAGCCCCGCCCGCCGGGTCCGGCGGCCGGGGCGGCCGGTCACCGGCGGCCGCGGCGCCGCGGCCGCCAGCTCGCGGAGGCGCCGGTGCCGACGCCGCCGAGGTGCAGGGCGACCAGCAGCAGGCCGAGGACGGTCAGGGTGCTGTTGTTGATGGCGTCCGAGGAGATGTCGGCCAGGTCGAACAGCAGGGCAAGTGCGAAGACGATCGCGGCGACGATCGCGAGCATGTCGGCCTCCGTGGGGGTCGGGGGCCCACCGCGGGCCCCTCGGCTGCCTACCGGATCTCCTCCAGCCCGCCGCCGAAACCGCGCCCCCTTTCCGGTCGGCCGATATCCGAATTTGCGACGGAACGAGCGTTCCCGCCGGTCAGCGGCCGGTCACGCGGCGTGCGCCGCCTACGGTTCGTCGGGAGCGTCCCGCCCGCCGGCGAGCGCGGCGCGGGCGCGCTCGGTCATGCGGACGACCTCGCGGCGCACCTGAGAACGTTCCGTGAGCCGCTCGCCGAACGGGATCCGGACCGGGTGCTCGACGCCCCCGTCGGCGACGGCGAACTCGATGCCCTCCGCGTCCAGTCCGGTCATCCGCGCCGCGGTCGCGCCGGGGCGCCCGCCGAGCGCGCGGCAGATCGTCAGGCAGTCGGCGGCGTGGTCCTCGTTCATGTGCCGGGCGATCTGCGTGACGACGTCGTCGGTGAAGGGGTCCGCGTCGGGCATGCGAGGGTCCTCTCGGGCGGGCGGCGGGACGGTCAGGCCCTTGTAGACCTGCAGGGCGTTGCCGGCGAGGACGAGCGCGAGGGTCTCCTCGTCGAGGCCGAGGGCGGCGACGGCGCGGGCGTTGCGGGCGATGCCGGGCACGCCGGGCCAGTCGCTGCCGAAGACGAACCTGCGGGCCAGGCGCCGCAGGTCGTGCCGGGCGTAGTACTCGGGGAGCCGGCGGGGCGGCAGCCCGGACAGCTCGATCCACACCTCCTCGCGGGACAGCGCGAGGAACGCGGCGGCGTCGTACCACCAGCCGCGCCCGCCGTGGGCGAGGACGAACGTCAGGCCGGGGAACAGCCGCAGCACGTCGTCGACCGCGGTGGGATCGGCGTACCGGTTGACCGAGCCGGGGAACGAGCTCGTCCCGCAATGGACGACGACCGGGACGCCGGCGTCGCGGCACACCTCGTAGGCGGGGTGGAGCTCGGGGTCGGCGACGCTGAACCCGCCGTGCACCGGGTGCAGCTTCAGGGCGACGGCGCCGAACCCGAGCTGCCGCTCGACCTCGGCGCCGATCGGGTAGTGCAGGTGGGGGTTGACGTTGGCGATCGGCCTGAAGCGCCGCGGGTTGTGCTCCAGCAGGGGCCGCAGGTCCTCGATGGGCTGCGTGCCGGTGGTCCGCGGGCTGTACTCGCACAGCAGCAGGGCGACGTCGACGCCCTCGCCCTCGAAGTAGGCGTCCACCCGCTCGGGCACGAGCGTGCCGTCCTCGTCGTAGAGGTCCTGCCAGGGGTGGGACGAGCCGAACTCCTCCGCCCAGCGCCGCCAGGCCGGGCGGAGCGTGGGCAGCCGGGCGGCGTGCACGTGCGCGTCGATCAGCGGGCGTCCGTCGAGCATGCGGCGGAGCCTACCCGCCGGCCGCTCAGGCGACGTCCGCGGTGTCCTGCTCCTCCAGCCAGGCGACGATGCCCTCCACGGCGGAGCGGCAGCTTCCGCAACCGGTGCTCGCCCGGGTGGCGCTCGCGACGTCCTCGGCCGTGCGGGCGCCGCGCTGCCAGCAGGCGCGGATCTGGCCCTTGCTGACGTTGTTGCACTGGCAGACGGTCGCCGCGTCCGGCATCCGCACCGGCGACTCGGCCTCGGGCGCCGCGCCGACGCCGGGGAACAGCAGGCCGAGGCGCTCGGCGGGCAGCGGCGAGGCCCGGTCGTAGAGCTGGGTGAGCGTCCCCGCGGTGGAGGTCTCGCCGAGCAGGATCGCGCCGATCAGCCGCCCGTCCCGGATCACGGCCTTCTTGTAGGTGCCGCGCGCCGCGTCGGTGAACCGGACGACCTCCACGTCCTCGTCGTCGTCGCCGAAGTGCGTCTCCCCCATCGACGCCAGCTCGATCCCGGCGGCCTTGAGCCGGGTGATCTGGCGGGCGCCGGTGAACCGCGCCGCGGGGTCGGTGCCGGCGAGCAGCCCCGCGAGCACGGCCGCCTGCTCCCACGCGGGCGCCACCAGCCCGTACACCTCGTCGCGGTGCTCGGAGCACTCGCCGATGGCGCGGACGGACGGGTCGCTGACCGACCGCAGCTCGTCGTCGACGATCACGGCCCGGCCGACGGCCAGGCCCGCGTCCCGGGCCAGGCCCACCTCGGGCCGGACTCCGCAGGACAGGACGACCAGGTCGGCGTCGACGACCTCGGTCCCGCCGCCGGGCAGGGCCAGCTCGACGCCGCTCACCGCGCCGCCCGCGGTGCGCAGCCCCGTGACCGCGGCCTGCAGCCGGGTGCCGATGCCGAGGGCCTCCAAGGTACGGGCCAGGACCTTCCCGGCGGCGGGGTCGAGCTGGCGTTCCATGAGGTGCCCGGCCAGGTGCAGGACGGTCACCTCCAGGCCGAGGCCGGTGAGCCCGCGCGCCGCCTCGATGCCCAGCAGCCCGCCGCCGACGACCACCGCGCGGCGCGCCGACTCGGCCAGGGCGGAGATGCGGCGGCAGTCCTCCAGCGTGCGGAACACCTGCGCGCCGCCCGGAAGGCCGTCCTCCAGGCCCGGCATCGGCGGGACGAACGCGGTGCTGCCGGTCGCGAGGACGAGCGTGCCGTAGGGGGTGACCGTCCCGTCCGATGCGTGCACGGTCCTTGCCGCGCGGTCGATGCGGGTGACCTCGACGCCGAGGCGGGCGTCCACGCCGTGCGAGGCGTACCAGGCGGCGTCGACCAGGCTGATGTGGTCGGGGCGCGTCTTCCCGGCGAGGACGTTCGACAGCAGGATCCGGTTGTAGGGGCGCTGCGCCTCCGCGCCGAACACCGTCACCGGCGTCGCGGCGTCCCGGGACCGCAGCTCGTCCACGAACCGGGAGCCGGCCATGCCGTTGCCGACGACGACCACGCCCGCCGGGTCCGCGGCGCTCACCGCTTCACCTCCAGGGGGAGCGGCTTGATCTGGTCGCGCTCGACCTCGAAGGCGATGCTCGGGTCGGGGGTCTGCGGCGCGTTGACGAACGAGACGAACCGGCGGAGCCGCTCGGGGTCCTCCAGGGTGTCGCGCCACTCGTCGGAGTAGGAGGCGACGTGGCGGGCCATGGCCGCGTCGAGGTCGGCGCAGATGCCGAGCCGGTCGTCCACGATCACCTCGCGCAGGTAGTCCAGGCCGCCGTCGAGGGACTCCAGCCAGCTCGCGGTGCGCTGGAGCCGGTCGGCGGTGCGGATGTAGAACATCAGGAAGCGGTCGATGTAAGTGATCAGCTCCTCGCCGGCGAGGTCGGTGGCGAACAGGTCGGCGTGCCGGGGCCGCATGCCGCCGTTCCCGGCGAGGTAGAGGTTCCAGCCGTTCTCGGTGGCGATGACGCCGAAGTCCTTGCTCTGCGCCTCGGCGCACTCGCGGGCGCAGCCGGACACGGCCGACTTCAGCTTGTGCGGGGCGCGCAGCCCCCGGTAGCGCAGCTCGAGCCGGATCGCCATCGCGGCCGAGTCCTGGACGCCGTAGCGGCACCAGGTGGAGCCCACGCACGACTTCACCGTGCGCAGCGCCTTGCCGTAGGCGTGGCCGGACTCGAACCCGGCCTCGACGAGCCGCCGCCAGATCTCGGGCAGCTGCTCGACGCGGGCGCCGAACAGGTCGATCCGCTGACCGCCGGTGATCTTGGTGTAGAGCCCGAAGTCGCGCGCCACCTCCCCGATCACGATGAGCCTCTCGGGGGTGATCTCGCCGCCGGGGACCCGCGGGACCACCGAGTACGTGCCGTTCTTCTGCAGGTTGGCCAGGAAGTGGTCGTTGGTGTCCTGCAGCGCCGCCTGCTCGCCTTCGAGGATGTGGCCGTTGCCCAGGCTGGCGAGGATGGAGGCGACGGCGGGCTTGCAGATGTCGCAGCCGCGGCCCGTCCCGTGCTCCTGCACGAGCTGGGTGAAGCTCCCGACCCGCCCGGCCCGGACGATGTCGAACAGCTCGGCACGGCTGTAGTCGAAGTGCTCGCAGATCGCCTTGCTGACCTCGATCCCCGCGGCGGTCAGCTCGGCGTCCAGGATCCGCTTCACCAGCGGGACGCAGCTTCCGCAGCTCGTCCCGGCCCTGGTGCGGTCCTTCACGCCCGCGACGTCGGTCAGGGAGCACTCGGCGACCGTGCGGCGGATGCCCTCGGCGGTGACGTTGTTGCAGGAGCAGATGACCGTCGCGCCGGGCAGGTCGCCGCCCGCCGCCTCGGTGCCGCCGAACAGCATCTGCTCGGGCGCGCCCGGCAGGCCGCCGCCGACGTGGGCGCGGAGCGTGCCGTAGGCCTCGGCGTCGCCGACGAGGACGCCGCCGAGCAGGGTCCGCGCGTCGTCGCTGACGACGAGCCGCTTGTAGACCCCGGCGACCGGGTCGGTGTAGGTGACGCCGAGCGCGCCCCGCTCGGGACCGGCGAACGGGTCGCCGAAGCTGGCGACGTCGACGCCCATCAGCTTGAGCTTGGTCGACATGTCCGCGCCCTCGAACACCGCCGTGCTCGCGGGGGACAGCAGCCGGTCCGCGACCACCTCGGCCATCGAGAAGCAGGGCCCGACCAGCCCGTACACCGTGCCGCCGACCAGGGCGCACTCGCCGATCGCGAAGACGGCGGGGTCCTCGGTGCGGCAGGAGGCGTCCACCACGACCCCGCCGCGCTCCCCCACCGGCAGCCCGCAGCCGCGGGCCAGCTCGTCGCGCGGGCGGATCCCGGCGGAGAACACCACGACCTCGGCGTCGAGCGCCGTGCCGTCCTCCAGGACGACGCGCCGGACCGAGCCGTCCTCCCCGGCCTCCAGGGCCCGCATGGGGGTGCCCGCGTGCACGGCCATGCCGAGCGCCTCGATGTGGCGGCGCAGCATCGCGCCGCCGCCCTCGTCCAGCTGGCGCGGCATCAGCCACGGCGCCACCTCCACGACGCCGCTGCGCAGGCCGAGGCCCTGGATCGCGCGGGCCGCCTCCAGGCCGAGCAGGCCGCCGCCGACGACGGCGCCGGTGGCCCGGCCCCGCGCGTACGCGCGGATCGCGTCCAGGTCGTCGATCGTGCGGTAGACGAAGACCCCCGGCAGGTCCCGCCCCCGGACCGGGGGGACGAACGGCGCGGACCCCGTGGCGAGGACGAGCGCGTCGTAGGGGACGGCGCTCCCCGCCGAGGTGGCGACCGTCCGGGCCGCGCGGTCGATCCCGGTGACCCGCTCCCCGGTCCGCACGGTGACCGCGCCGTCGTGCGCGGGGTAGGCCAGGTCGGCGCCCTCCAGATGCGTCGTGAGCGCCACGCGGTCGTAGGCGGTGCGGGGCTCCTCGCCGATCACTGTGATCGTCCACGTGCCGGCGGTGTCGCGCTCGCGCACCGCCTCCACCAGGCGGTGCGCGGCCGGCCCGTGGCCGGCGACGACCAGGCGCTTGTCCGGTCTGCTGTCGGCTCCCATGGGGCCGATCCTCGGCGGCACGTATTACTCGCGCGGATCTTCGCTGTCACCCCCGCGTTAAGTGGCCCTCACAGCCGGCCCGCCCGCGATGCGGGGCGGGAGCCCCGCGCCGCACCCGCCCCGGTCGTGCACCATGGAAGGGTGACGGAGCTTGCGGAGAACGGGACGAAGACCGGCCTGCCGATGCTGGCCGACCTCGTCTCGGACGGCGACGTGGTGGTGCTGAGCGGCGCGGGGCTGTCGACCGAGTCGGGCATCCCCGACTACCGCGGGGAGACGGGCCGCCGGCGGCGCGCGGAGCCGATGACCTACCAGGCGTTCACCGGGAGCGAGGCGGCGCGGCGCCGCTACTGGGCGCGCAGCCACCTCGGCTGGCGGCACATCGCGCGGGCCCGCCCGAATTCCGGGCACCGCGCGGTCGCCGAGCTGCAGCGGCGCGGCCTGCTGGCCGGGATCATCACCCAGAACGTCGACGGGCTCCAGCAGGCCGCGGGCGCGCGCGAGGTGATCGAGTTGCACGGCGCGCTGGACCGCGTCCTGTGCCTGTCCTGCGGCGAGCGGTCCGCGCGCGAGCGGCTCGACGAGCGGCTGCGCGCGGCCAACCCCGGCTGGACGGCCCGCGCCGAGACGATCAACCCCGACGGGGACGCCGTCCTGCGCGACGAGGCCGTCGAGGCGTTCCGGATCGTGGGCTGCGAGCGGTGCGGCGGCGCGCTCAAGCCCGACGTGATCTTCTTCGGCGAGAACGTGCCCCCGGCCCGTGTCGGGGACTGCTTCGCGCTGACGGAGCGGGCGGGGGCGCTGCTGGTGCTGGGGTCGTCGCTGACCGTGCTGTCGGGCTACCGGTTCGTCCGGCACGCGGCGCGGCACGGCGTCCCGGTGGCGATCGTCAACCGCGGCGCCACCCGGGGCGACCCGCACGCCCTGGTCACGCTGGACGCCCCGCTCGGCGCCACCCTGGACGCGCTGGTCGCCGAGCTGCCCGCCTGACGCGGACCGGCCCGGCCTACCCTCCGCCCACCAGCGTGGTCGCGGCCGGCGCCGGGCCGTGGGAGTGCCCGGGGTCCCCGGGCGGGGGCGCGCCGGTGGCCTCTGGCGGGTCGGGCAGCATGTCGCCGGTGACGAATCCGGTGCCCTCCAGCAGCCGCATGTGGGTGCGGACGAACGTCTCGCACTGCTCGGAGAAGTTCCGCACCAGCGTGTTGCGGGTGCTGCCGCGGACGGCGGCGATCGCCGGGTAGATCTGGCCGTGCGCCATCCGCAGGCGGGCGACGGCCGTCCGGTCGTAGTCGTTCCCCGACTTGCCGGTGATCTCCGACATCCAGCTCTGCTGGTCCGGTGTCGGCTGGTTCGGCAGCGGAACGTTCAGCCTGGCGGCGACCGCGCGGTCCAGTTCGTCCAGCCGGGCGTGCTGGCGCGCGATCTCGCCGAGGTTGCGGCGGGTCGCGGCCCGCGCGGCGCGGCGCTCGGCCTCCCGGCCCACGGGGATCTCCCACAGACCCGCCTGCCGGACCCGCACGACGAGGTCGCGGTCGGCGGGGCCGAGCGGCCCCCACGGGGTGTCGACGGTGGACTGGGCCGCGTTCCGGGCGTTGGCCTGCGGCGCCACGGCGCCGCCGTCGGAGGCCTGGCGGCCGATCGGCGCGCAGGCGCCGAGGAGCAGCGCCGCGGCGAGGCCGCACGCCGCAGCGACGACCGGTCGGGGTTCTCGCATCCGCCGCCGCCTTTCGTGTCGGGGAAGGGGCGTCGTCGCGCAGTACGCACGTCCGGGCGCGGAGGTTCGGCCGGGCGGGGAACGGACCGGGCCTCAGGTCCAGCCGAGCCGGGCCAGGGAGGTGACGGGCGGTTCGCCGCCGGCCTCGGTGAAGGCGCGCAGCGCGTCGACGAGGGCCCGCCGCTGCCCGGCCGGCATCCGGGCCACCACGGCGGCGATGTCGGCGCGGCGGCGGGCGGTCACGTCGTCGACGATGCCGCGCCCGGCCGGGGTGAGCTGGATGCGGACCTCGCGGCCGCTGTCGGGGCTGGCCTGCCGGTCCACCAGCCCGGCGGCGGCCAGCCGATCCACCATTCGCATCGCGGTCGAGGGGTTGACCTCCAGCAGCCCGGCGAGAGTCACGAGCTTGGCCGGCCCCTGCGAGGCCAGCACCACCAGGAGCCGGAACTGCGGCAGGGTGACGGCGCCCTCCACCGCGGCCAGGGAGCGCACCGAGACCGCCACCAGCAGGCGGGACGCGGTCAGCAGCGCCGAGGTCACCGCGTCGACCCCGTCGTCCTGCAGCTCGTTCATGACGACTTTCTACCGGGGCCGGTCCCGCCGCCGCCAACGCCGACCGGAACCGGCCCGGGGTCACCGGCCCTCCTCGTCCGGGAGGAGGTCGGCGAGGAGCTCGGCGAGATGGCGCGGGCGGGCGGCGGTCCCCGGCTCGATCTGCGTCCGGCAGGAGGACCCGTCGGCGAGGACCGCCGTCCCCTCGCCGGCGTCGAGCGTCCGCACATCGACCCCGGCGCGCGCCAGCACGCACTGGTCGGCGCCGAACCCCATCACGGCGTGCTGATGGCAGTGCGGTTGAGCGATCACGCGGACCGTTGTCGGTGAACGTGTCGGACCGTAGCCGAACTCCTCGATGAGGGCGCGGAAGTCGCGCAGGTAGTCGCCGAGCCGGTCGGGCGGGACGGCGGCGTCCTTCCAGCCCTCGTGCGTGTCGGCCCGTCCCGGCGGGTAGGCGGTCGCGCCGAGTCCCGCCTCGCGCACCCTCCAGAGCCGCTCCTCCTCCCGCGGGTCGTGCACGAAGGTGCAGCGCGGCGGGTTCGGCCCGTTCTCCAGGTCGCTCGATGAGCGACCGGGCCCTGCGGTCGGCCTCGTCCTCGGTGTCGCCGCCGAAGCGGACCATGAGCCAGCCCGCTCCCTCCGGCATGTCCTTCACCACGCGGGGCGCGGCGAGGTGGTCGCGCTTGGCCAGGCCGAGGAGCCGCTCGTCCATGCCCTCCAGCGCGAGCGGGCGCGACGGCAGGACGCGCGGCACGGCGTCGCCCGCCTCCGCGATGCCGTCGTAGCCGAGGACGGCGAGCGACTCGAACGCCGGGACCGGCACCAGGCGGATCTCCGCGCGCAGCACCGCCACGAGCGTGCCTTCCGAGCCGACGAGGGCGCGGGCCACGTCGAAGCCCTTCTCCGGCAGCAGCGAGTCAAGGTTGTAGCCCGACACGCGTCGCGGGATGTCGGGGTGGCGGGCGCGGATCAGCTCCATGTCCTCGTCGCGCAGGTCGCGCAGCGCCCGGTAGATCTCGGCGCGCCGGCCACCCTCGGCGATGATCCGCTCGTACTCCTCCCGCGAGGTCTCGCCGACCCACATCCGCAGCCCGTCGCAGGTCAGCACCTCCAGCCGCACAACGGAGTCGACCATCTTCCCGTAGGCCTGCGCCGACGCGCCGCACGAGTTGTTGCCGATCATCCCGCCGATCGTGCAGGTGTCGTGGGTGGACGGCCTGGGCCCCATCAGGCGGTGCTCGGCGCGCCGGGCTCCACGACGGCGCGGCGCGCCCCCGGGTCGACCGACACCAGCGCGCGGCAGTACTCGCACGCCGTGGTTCAACCGCCCGGACCCGCCGGTCCCCCGCGGGTCAGCCGGCGAGGCGGGAGGCGGCCTCCAGCAGCAGGGCGTGCACGAACGCCTGGGGCATGTTGCCGCGCAGCTGCCGCTGCCTGACGTCGTACTCCTCGGAGAACAGGCCGCTGGTCGGGCAGCCCGACCGGGTCCGCTCGAAGGCGGCGAGAGCGCGGGCCGTGTCGCCCTGGCGGTCCTCGGCGAGGGCGAGGAATAAGCCGCAGAGGATGAAGGCGCCCTCGGCCACGCCGAGCGGCTCGTCCCCCACCCGGTACCGGTAGACGAACCCCTCCTCGACGAGGTCCTCGCGCACCGCCCGCAGCGTGGCGGCGGTGCGCGGGTCGTCGCTCGGCAGCGCCCCCCGCAGCGGCGGGATGAGCAGCGCCGCGTCCACCCGGTCGTCGCCGGGCGCCCGCCTCCACCGGCCCTCCGGGGTGAGCGACGTCCGGGACGTCTCGGCGAGGATGGCGTCGGCGAGCGAGGTCCACCGGTCGGCCTCGGCGCGGCCCGCCAGCGTCCGGGCCGCCTGGCGCAGCCCGGCGACGCAGGTCAGGCGCGAATGCGTCCACAGGTCGTCGTGGATCTCCCAGATGCCCGCCTCGGGCCGGGTCCAGCGGCGCGCGACCGCGCCGGCCGCGACGCGGGCGGCCTCCACCGCCTCCGGGACCCGGCGGTCGTGCTCGGCGGCGGCGGCGAAGAGCAGCAGCGCCTCCCCCAGCGCGTCCAGCTGGAACTGCTCGCCCGCCTTGTTCGCGAAGACCGCCCGGGCGCCGGGATAGCCGGGCAGGTCGCCGGTGCTCTCGGCCGGCACCGGCCCCCCGGTGACGGTGTAGGCGGGTTTCAGCCCCTCACCGTCGGCGAGGACGCGGGCCGACACGAACTCCACGGCGCCGCGCAGCAGGCGGGGCGGGCCGCCGTGGAGGGCGACGGCGCGCCCGGCGAAGCACTGGTCGCGGATCCAGGCGTAGCGGTAGTCGAAGTTGCGGCCCTCGTCCGAGCGCTCCGGCAGCGCCGTCGTGGCGGCGGCGACCATGCCGCCGCCGGAGGCGGTGAGGCCGGTGAGGACGGAGTAGGCGAGGCGGGCGTCGCGCGGGGCGATGGTGTCGCGGCAGTCCGGCACGGCCCCGTGCCAGTCCCGCTCCGTGGCCTCCCACAGATCGTCGGCGTCCAGCGGGCCGCGGGCGCCACCCTCGGCTATCTCCAGGACGAGGTCGCGGGTCTCGCCCTCGTCCAGGTCGAAGGCGAGCTCCAGCACGGGCCCGCCGTCGCGTCCCGCCCGCACGACGGCCCCGTCCGCTCCGCGCCAGCGCAGCGACGCGCCCCCGCCGCCGGCCGTCCAGTCCGGGCCGTCCCGGCGCGGGTCGCCCATCCGGGACGCGCCGTGACCAATGCGGACGTCCAGCAGGGCGCGGACGCGGGAACGGCCGCGGACGGCCCGGCACGCGCGCAGGATGACCGCCCGGTCAGGGGTCGCCGGGCGGGCGAGGGCCTCGCGGCACTCCAGGATCGCGCCGCCGGTCACCCACTGGCTGTGCCAGATGAGCCCGCGGTCCTCGTAGTAGCCGCCCCAGACCCACCGCCCTGGAGCGGGCTGCACCGCGTACGCGCCAGGGCCGCCGAGCAGGCCCGCGAAGGCGGGCGGCGAGTCCCAGGATGGGAAGCACATCCACGCGTACTCGCCGTGCGGGCCCACGAGAACGCCGCGTTCGCCGTCGGCGATGAGGGCGTAGTCGCGGAGGGCCTTCGGGAGGGAGTCCTCGGCTCCGGGGTCGTCCAGCATGCCCCTCCACTACCCGGGGACCTGCCGTTACTCGGAGCCGGGCGGGAGGACGGGCGTTCCGGTCCCGGCCTCCCCGTGCGCCAGACCCGTCCGGACCGCCCTTGCGGGCGGCCCAGACGGTCCGGACGGCGCCGGCGCCTCAGGCGTCGCGGCGCTTGAGCAGGACGGCGGCGACGGCCAGCAGAACGCCGGTCCAGATCGCGAAGACCCCGTACCCCTGCCAGGGGGTCAGCAGGTCGTCGGGGCCCTGGCGGGACTGGGCGATCAGATGGCCGGCCTCGGACGGCAGGTAGGCGTGGATGTGGTCGCCGACGCTGCCGGGCAGCAGCGTGGCCAGCGGCGCCAGCACCAGCACGAACCCGATGACGCCGGTGATCCCTCCGGCGGGGTGCCGCACGATGGCGCCGATCGCCAGGGCGAACAGCCCGAGCATCGCCAGGTACAGGCCGCCGCCGACGACGGCGCGCAGCACGCCGTCGTCGCCCAGCGACACCTCCGCCTTGTCGCCGATGAGCGCCGAGCCGATGAAGAACGAGACGAACGACACCGCGACGCCGAGGACGAGCACGACCGCCGCGAACACCAGGGCCTTCGCCCACAGCACGGGCAGCCGCCGCGGCACCGCGAGCAGGCTCGCGCGGATCATGCCGGTGGAGTACTCCGAGGCGATGACCAGCACGCCGAGCACGCAGATCGTCAGCTGGCCGAGGAAGAACCCGCTGCCGAGGATGAAGCCGGTCGGGTCGGCGACGACCGAGGCGCGGTCGGCGGGGTCGGTCTTGTCCCACTGCGCGACGGTGAGGCCCACCAGCAGCGCGGTGAAGCCGAGGTCGACCACGACGAGCAGGATCAGCGTCCACAGCGTGGACCGCACGGTGCGGATCTTCGTCCACTCTGAGAGCAGCAACCGGCCGAAGCCGGGGCGGGGGTGGGCCGCGGGGTCGGCGGCGGGCGTGGCGGTGGCGGTGGTCATCGGGTCTCCCCCTCCTCGACGGGCACCGCGCTCGGGGCCGGGACCGGGCCCGGGGCGGGCGCGCCGCCTCCGCCGTACTCGACGCTGTCGCGGGTCAGTTCCATGAACGCCGACTCCAGCGAGCCGCGGGTCGGGGTGAGCTCGTGCAGGACGATGCCCTCGGCCGCCGCCAGCTCCCCGACGCGGGGCGCCTCCATGTGGGTCACGTTGAGCAGCCCGTCCCCGTTCGGGAAGGCCTTGCCGCCCTCGGCGGCGACGAGGTCGGCGAGGCGGGCCGCGTCCGGGCTCCGGACGATCACCGCCTTCTCGGTGCTGCGCTCGATGAACTCCTCGGTGGAGCAGTCCGCGATCAGCCGGCCGCGGCCGATGACGATGAGGTGCTCGGCGGTGACGGCCATCTCGTTCATCAGGTGGCTGGAGACGAAGACCGTGCGCCCCTCGGCGGCGAGCCGCTGCATCAGCGTGCGGATCCACACGATGCCCTCGGGGTCGAGGCCGTTGACCGGTTCGTCCAGCACGAGCACCGACGGGTCGCCGAGCAGCGCGGCGGCGATGCCGAGCCGCTGCCCCATGCCGAGCGAGAAGCCGCCGGCGCGCTTGCGGGCCACGCCGGTGAGGCCGACGAGCTCGACCACCTCGTCGACGCGCTTCCGGCCGATGCCCTGCGTCTGGGCGAGGCACAGCAGGTGGTTGTAGGCGCTGCGGCCGGTGTGCACGGCCCGCGCCTCCAGCAGCGCCCCGACGACGCGCAGCGGCGCGTTCAGGTCGCGGTAGTGGCGGCCGTGGATCCGGGCGTCCCCGCGGTCCGGCCGGTCCAGGCCGAGCAGCAGCCGCATGGTGGTCGACTTCCCGGCGCCGTTGGGGCCGAGGAACCCGGTGACCCGCCCGGGGACCACCGTGAACGACAGGTCGTCCACGGCCGTCCTGTCGCCGTAGCGCTTGGTGAGGTTCTCCGCCTCGATCATGCCTCTCCCGGCGTCTCTCGGTAGTTGTTCCGTGACCGGAATCACACTAGCGCCCCGGCGCGGCGACCGGATCCTCCTCAGTGCCGATGATCCCGCGCGGCGGGACCGCGGGGCCTCCGCCGCCAGGAGGAGGCCGCCTTATTGACCTGTCTGCCAATAGGTGCGGGAGGATGGCCGGGCACGATCCGACCGCCGGGAGGCGCCGTGACCGCCCCGTCCCAGACCACGCCGGACCGCCTCGCCGACCGCGACGTGCTGCGAACCCTGGCCGCCGAACCACTGGTCGGCCTCGCGGCCGGCCGGGCGCTGCTCATGCAGCTCGCCCACCCGGCCGTGGCCCGCGGCGTCGCCCGGCACAGCGACTTCGCCGAGCGCCCCCTGGCCCGGCTGTTCGGCACCCTCGACTTCCTGCTGATCGTCACCTTCGGCACGCCGGAGCAGGTGGCGCGCATCGCGGCCAAGGTGCGCGGCATCCACACGACCGTGCGCGGCGAGGACTACTCCGGCAACGACCCCGGCCTCCAGCTCTGGGTCAACGCGACCCTCATCGACTCGGCCCTGCATGTCTACGAGCACGTCATGCGGGGCGACGACCCCGGCCTGGCCGAGGCCTACTACCGGCAGGCGCGGGTGGTCGCCGAGGTCCTCGGCTGCCCCCTGGAGGCGCAGCCGCCCGACCTGGCCGCGTTCCGCGCCTACATGGCCGACACGATCGCCGGCCTGGAGGTCACCGGCACCGCCCGCGAGGTCGCCTCCGCGGTCCTGTGGCCCCGCCGCCTGCGCGCCCTGGCCCCCGCGCTCGCCGTGTTCCGCCTCCTCACGGCCGCGCTCCTGCCGGACGAGCTGCGCGACCAGTTCGGCCTGCCGTGGACCCCCGCCCGCCGCCGGGCGGCCGGCGCGCTCCTGCGGACCGCCGGACTCGCCCACCGCCTGTCCCCCGCCTGGCTGAGGCGCCCGCCGGAGCCCCTGCTGGTCCGGCTGGCCGCCCACCGCGTCGACCGGACGCTCTCGGCCCGGCGGGCGCGGCGCCGGGCCGCCTAGGCGACGGACGAGTAGGCGACGACGCCGCGGCGCATGGCGTCCATGGCGCGGCGGGCGGTCTTGCGGATGTGGCTGTTGGCGGGCGCGGCGTCGGTGACCTGGCCGAGAAGGTCGAGGAGCTGCTTGACGGCCCGCACGAAGTCGCCCGCGGTGAGGTCGCTCTCCATCAGCACCTCGTCGAGGTCGTCGCCCTTGGCCCACCGGTAGGCCGTCCACGCGAAGCCGAGGTCGGGCTCGCGCAGGAACGAGACGCGGTTGTCGCGCTCGACGCCCTCCAGCACCCCCCAGAGCCGCACCATGGACGCCAGCGCGTCCTGCGCCGGGCCGGGGGGCGTGCGGGGAGGCGTCGCGTCGTCGGGCTGCCGCGACTCGTAGACGAGGGCGGACACGCACGCGGCCAGCTCGGCCGGGCCGAGCTTCTCCCACAGGCCCTCGCGCAGGCTCTCGGCGGTGAGCAGGTCCAGCTCGTTGTAGATGCGGCCGAGGCGGCGGCCGTCGGCGGTGACGGAGTCGCCGTCGAGGTAGCCGAGCTGCTGCAGGACGGCGCAGACGCGGTCGAAGGTGCGGGCGATGACCTGGGAGCGGCCCTCGACGCGGCGCCGGAGCTGCTCGGTCTCGCGCTCCAGGCGGTGGTAGCGCTCGGCCCAGCGGGCGTGGTCCTCGCGCTTGTCGCAGCCGTGCACCGGGTGCGCGCGCAGGCCGGCGCGCAGCCGGACGATCTCGGCGTCGTCGGTGGTGGGCGAGTCGCCGCGCGAGCGTTTGCGCTCGCGCGCGTCGTCGGGGACCTTGTTGCGCAGCGTGGACGCCAGGTCGCGCCGGTCCTGGGGGTTGCGGGGGCTGAAGGACTTCGGGATGCGGATCCGCTCGACGGGCTCCACCGCGCGCGGGAAGTCCTGGATCGACAGGCGCTGCACGGACCGGTTCACGGTCAGCACGAGCGGCGCGGGCCCGTCGGAGCGGCGGCCGACGCCGGGGTCCAGGACGACGGCCAGGCCCGAGCGCCGCCCGGACGGGACGAGGATGACGTCGCCCGGCCGCAGCCGCTCCAGGGACCGGGCGGCCTCGGCGCGGCGGGCCCCGGCCCGCTCGCGCGACAGCTCGGACTCGCGGTCCGACAGCCGCCGCCGCATCGCGGAGTACTCCATGAAGTCGCCGAGATGGCACTCGGCGGCCTTGGCGTAGCCCTGGAGGGCCTCCTCGTTCTTGTGCACCTGCCGGGCCAGGCCGACGACGGCGCGGTCGGCCTGGAACTGCGCGAACGACTCCTCCAGGAGCGTGCGGGCCCGCTCGAGGCCGACGGCGCCGACCAGGTTCACGGCCATGTTGTAGGACGGCCGGAAGCTGGAGTTCAGCGGGTAGGTGCGGGTGCCGGCCAGCCCCGCCACGGACGCGGGCTCGACGTTCGGGCCCCACACGACCACGGCGTGGCCCTCGACGTCGATGCCGCGCCGCCCGGCGCGCCCGGTGAGCTGGGTGTACTCACCCGGGGTGAGGTCGACGTGGGCCTCGCCGTTCCACTTGTCCAGCTTCTCGATCACCACGGTGCGGGCCGGCATGTTGATGCCGAGCGCGAGCGTCTCGGTCGCGAACACGGCCTTGATCAGCCCGCGGGTGAACAGCTCCTCGACGATCTCCTTGAAGGTGGGGAGCATCCCGGCGTGGTGGGCGGCGACGCCGCGCTCCAGGGCCGCCAGGAAGTCGCCGTAGCCGAGGATCCGCAGGTCCTCCGGCGCGATGTCGGCGGTGCGCAGCTCGGCGTGCGCGCGGATCTCCTCGGCCTCCTCCCGGGAGGTCAGCCGGATCCCGGCGTGCAGGCACTGCAGGACCGCGGCGTCGCAGCCGGCGCGGCTGAAGATGAACGTGATCGCCGGGAGCAGCCCGGCGCGCTCCAGCCGCTCGATCACGTCGGGCCGGGCGGGCGGCCGGAACCGCTGCGGGCGCGCGGCCCGGCGGCGGCCGGTGCGGCGGCCCTGGTTGACCTTGGCGCGCCGGACCTCCTCCACCGCCATCCGCGTCAGCTGCGGGTTCAGCCTGGCCTGCCGGTCCCCGCCCCGGCCGGTGTCGACGAACAGGTCGTACAGCCGCGTCCCGACCAGCATGTGCTGGAACAGCGGGACGGGGCGGTGCTCGTCCACGATCACCGCGGTGTCGCCGCGGACCTCGTGCAGCCACTCGCCGAACTCCTCGGCGTTGCTGACGGTCGCCGACAGCGCCACGATCCGCACCGAGTCCGGAACGTGGATGATCACCTCTTCCCAGACGGCGCCGCGGAACCGGTCGGCGAGGTAGTGCACCTCGTCCATCACGACGAACGCCAGCCCGGCGAGGGTCTGGGAGCCCGCGTACAGCATGTTCCGCAGGACCTCGGTCGTCATGACGACGATCGGGGCCTCGCCGTTGACGCTGTTGTCGCCGGTCAGCAGGCCCACCTTCTCCGGGCCGTACCGGCGGACGAGGTCGGCGTACTTCTGGTTCGACAACGCCTTGATCGGCGTCGTGTAGAAGCACTTGGTGCCGCCGGTCAGGGCGAGGTGGACCGCGAACTCCCCCACCACCGTCTTCCCGGAACCGGTGGGGGCGGCGACCAGCACGCCGCTGCCCTCCTCCAGGGCCTGGCACGCCTCCAGCTGGAACGCGTCGAGCTCGAAGTCGTACAGCGTCCGGAAGTCCAGCAGGGCCGGGCCGTGCCCGGCGGTGCGCCGGCGGTAGGCGGCGTAGCGCTGGGCCGGGCTCTGTCCGGCCGACGTGGTGTCGGGGGTGGTCATACCTTCGAGCCTACGGTTTCGACAGGCCCGATACCCAATCAGCGGGCCCGGTCGCCCTTCTCCAGCTCCGCGTCGATCGACTCGAGGTCGAGGGGCGAGACCTCGTCGTCGGACAGGCCCGCGTACGGGTCGGGCCGGCGGGCCCGCCTGCGGTCGTTGAGGAAGGCCAGCAGCGCGGCGATCTCGAACAGCAGGACGGTCGGCAGCGCGAGCGCGAGCATCGTGAACGGGTCGGCGCTCGGCGTGGCGACCGCCGCGAAGACGAAGATCCCGAAAAGGATCAGCCGCTGGGACCGGCGGATCCGCGACGAGCTCAGCACGCCCGCCATGTTCAGGACGACGACGAACAGCGGGAGCTCGAACGTCAGCCCGAACACCAGCAGCATCGTCAGCACGTAGCTGAGGTAGCTGTCGACCGTGATCAGGGGCTTGACGTCGTCGGCGACGAACCCCAGGAAGATCGCCAGGCCCTTGTCGACCGTCAGGTACGCCAGGGCGGTGCCGACGAAGAAGAGGGGGACGGCGGCGCCGAGGAACACGTACGTCCAGCGCCGCTCCCGCTGGTACAGGCCGGGCGCCACGAACGCCCACATCTGGTACAGCCAGAACGGCGACGAGATGACCCCGCCGATGATGCAGGAGATCTTCAGCTTCAGGAAGAACGAGGAGAAGATCCCGTTGACGAACAGGGAGCACTGGTCCTTGTCGACCACGTGGGACTGGGGCAGGGAGCAGTACGGCTGCTTGAGGAAGTCCCAGACCGGGTCGAACAGCAGCCAGCCGACGATCGCGCCCACCGCGAAGGCCAGCACGGCCTTGATCAGCCTGTTCCGCAGCTCACGGAGGTGGTCCATGAGGGGCATGCGGCCGTCGGGGGCGGCGGCGTCGCGCCTGTTCAGCTTCATCGTCGGCATTCGGTTCGGGGGTGGCGGGTCGGGGCGGGGGCCGGATCAGGCCTTGCGCGCCTGACCGGGGTCCGACACCGGCACGCCCTGGATCGGCTCGCCGGAGCCCAGCACGCCGCGGGAGCGCTGCCCGCCCTCGGCCGCCGCGGCCTCGCGCTCCAGCCGGGCCGCCTCCTCGCGCAGCCGCGCCGCCCTGTCGCGCGCGTCCTCGCCCTGCGAGGACGGCATGGTCTTGGCGGGCCGGTCGGCCGGCGCGTCGTCATCGTCCTCGCGCAGGCCCTTGGTCTCGGCCTTCAGGATGCGCGCCGACTTGCCCAGCGAACGGGCGAGCTGGGGCAGCTTCGCCGACCCGAAGATCAGGACGACGACCAGCAGGATGATGAGCAGTTCGGGGGTCCCGATGTTCGGCATGTGCAAGTCCTTCTTCGACGGGTGACACTCAGGACGATCGTACGCCGTCCCGGGGCGGTTGTGGCGACCGATCGTCCTCGAGCCGGGAGAGTTCATCGCTCAGCGCCGACCGTTCCGGCTCCAGCCGGCGCCTGGTGCGCTCCAGTTCACGTCCGAAACGCCGCACGCCGAGCCACACCTTGAACGCGCACCAGGCGAGCACGGCCAGCCCGGCGAACCCGAGCGACACCGACACCGAAACCCACGCCACGCCCGCCACGCTATCCGATCCGCTCACGCCAGGCCGTACCGGGCCAGGGCCCGCGACGCGTCCTCCCGCACCCCGGCCGCGATCGCCTCCGGGGCCACGACGCGGCCCTGGTCGCCGAGCCGCAGCGCCAGGCCCCGCACCCAGCGGGCGTCAGGGGTGCGCAGGACGACCCGGAGCCGCCCCTCCCCCAGTTCCTCCACGCTCTCGCACGGGTAGTAGTCGGCGACCCACCGGCCGCGCGGGGACAGCTCCAGGGTGACCGCCTCGTCCTGCGGCGAGGGGCGGAACAGGCCGGCGTCCACGTCGATCGGCTCCGCGTCGTCCGGCACCTCGGCGGGCACGTCCAGCACCGACAGGTCGGCGATCCGGTCCAGCTTGAACAGCCGCACCCCCTCCGCCCGGCGGCACCAGCCCTCCAGGTAGGTGGTGCCCTCCACGACCAGCAGCCGCATCGGGTCGACGTCGCGCTCGGTGTTCTCGTCGCGCGCCGGGACGTAGTAGGTCAGGTGGACGCGGCGGCCCGCCGCGATCGCCTCGCGCAGCACGCCGACCGCGGTGCGAGCCGAGTCGGCCGAACCGCCGCGGGCGTCCACCTCCACGGAGACCTTGCTGGACACCGCCGCGGCCGCGCCCGCCGCACCCTCCAGCTTGGCGATCACGCGGCTGAGCGCGTCCCGGTCGTGCAGCTCGGGGATCTCGGCCAGCATCCGCAGCGCCACCAGCAGCGCGCTCGCCTCGTCCACCTTCAGCCGCAGCGGCCGGGCGATCGACTCCGCCTCCGCCACCGTGATCTCCCCGCCCTCGTAGGACAGGTCGATCGGGCAGTAGGGGTCGGGCGCGCGCAGCTCCACGCACCACAGCAGGTTCAGATCGTCGATCAGTTGCTTCTCGGTCACCCCGAACGCGGCCGCGGCCTCGCCGAGCGCGACCGAGTCGCGGTTCACCACGTACGGCACGAGCGCCAGCAGGCGCGCGAGCCGGTCGGTGGACGTCGTCGCCGCCTTGGCCGCCGTCTTCGCCGTCATCGGCCGCTCATCTCCCCATGCTCGCCGTGCGCCGCCGGGTGCGCGCCGGCCGCGGCCAGCACCGACTTCAGGTGCTGGATGACCGCCTCGCGCAGGTCGGGCGGGTCGAGGACCACCAGGTCGTCGGCGAACCGCGCGAGGTAGGGCGCGAACCGGTCGACGTCCCGGAAGGTCAGGACCGCCTCGTCCCACTCCCCGTCCCAGCCCGGCGCGTCGGCCGGGCGGACGTCCCGGGCCCACCGCCGCGGGCCCTGCGCCGCTCCGCGCCGCAGGCGGACGACCGCCGGGCGGGGCTCGCCGAGCGGCTCGCTCCAGTCGAACGCGATGCGCCGAACGTCAACGCCGTCCGGGACGGTCACCGACCCGGGCGGGCCGTCCGTCGCGACGTCGCCGACGATGCGGCTCAGCCGGAACACCCGCTGCTCGTCGCGGTCACGGTCGAACCCGACCACGTACCAGCGGCCCCGCCGGCTCACCACGCCCCAGGGGTCCAGGTGGCGGCGCGCCACCGACGTGCGCCCGATGCCCTGGTAGTCGAAGGCGACGGGGCGGCCGTCGCGCACCGCCTCCCACAGGGCGGGGAAGGACGGGTCCTGGGTGTTCACCCGGGGCTCGATGCCGGTCGCGGCGGCCACGTCGGTCTCCACCCCGGCCGCGCGCAGCTTCAGCAGCGCGCCCGACGCCGCCTCGGCCATGCTGGCGCGCTGCCACACCCGCGCCGCCAGGCCCAGCACCGCCGCCTCGTCCGGGCTCAGGTGGATGTCGGGCAGCTCGTAGGCCTGCGGGGGGATCCGGTAGCCGATCTCCTCACCGCCGCCGCCCTGCTGGTCGCTGCCGACCTCCAGCGGGACGCCGAGCTCGCGCAGCTCCTCCTTGTCCCGCTCGAACATGCGCTTGAACGCCTCGTCGGAGTCGGGGTAGCCGGGCACCGCCCGGCGGATCTGCTCGGCCGTCAGATAGCGCCGGGTGGCGAGCAGGCAGACCACCAGGTTCAGCAGCCGTTCGGTCTTGCGCCGCGACACTTCGCCACCACCTCGTTCCCTCCGTGAGCCCCGAACCCCGGCGGCGTGCCGATCGTCCCCACGTGCCGTCGTGCAGGACGCTACCGTTTCCCGGTGTGATCCGATGGCGCAAAGGCACAGTCGAGGACATCCGCCGCGAATGGCCGGGGGCGGTCGAGCTGGACGTCTCGATCGGGGGCGAGGGGACGCACCGGGCCCTGGCCTATCCCGCCCTGGTGGGAAGGCCCGAACCGGGCGACACCGTCCTGCTCAACACTACGGCCTTGGCGATGGGTCTCGGCACCGGCGGGTACGCCATGGTCGTCGCGGTGCCCGACCGGCTCCCGCCCGACCCTGAGGGGCCGGGCCACCTGGTCAAGGCCCGCTACACCCCGCTGCAGGCCACCGTCCTCGGCGCCGACGAGCAGGACTCGCCCCACCACGCGGCCCTGCGCGACGCCGACTCGCTGGACGGGATGCCCGTCGTCGTCGCCGACCTGCACTCCGCGCTGCCGCCGATCCTGGCCGCCCTGCTGGCCGGGCGCCCGGACGCCCGGGTCGTCTACGTGATGCCGGACGGCGGGGCGCTGCCGGCGTGGTTCTCCATGTCGATCGCCCGGCTGAAGGACGCCGGGGCCCTCGCCGCGACCGTCACCGTGGGGCAGGCGTTCGGCGGCGACCTGGAGGCCGTCACCGTCCACACCGGCCTGCTGGCCGCGCGCCTCGTCCTGGAGGCCGACGCGGTGGTCCTCGCCCAGGGCCCCGGCAACCTGGGCACGGGCACCAGGTGGGGCTTCTCGGGCGTCTCGGCGGGTGAGGCCGTCAACGCCGCGTCCGTGCTGGGCGGCCGGCCGGTGGGGTCGCTGCGGGTCAGCGAGGGCGACAGGCGCGAGCGGCACATCGGCGTCTCGCACCACTCCGTGACCGCCTACGGGCGCGTGGCGCTGGCCCGCGCCGACATCCCCGTCCCCGAGCTCGGCGGCCACTTCGGCGCCCGCGTCGCCGCCGACGCCGCGCCGCTGGGCGACCGGCACCGGCTCGTCCCCGTCCCCGTGGACGGCCTCCACGAGGTCCTCAGCGCCGCCGAGAAGGACTGGGGCGTCCGGCTGTCGACCATGGGGCGTCGGCTGGACGAGGACCTCCCCTACTTCCTGGCGGCCGCCGCCGCGGGCCGCCACACGGCCGCCCTGCTCGGCTGACCCCTAGGGCGCCGCGGGCCCGGCGCCGGCCGGCTCTGCGCCGGCGCCCGCGGGTCCGGCGCCCGCGGCCTCCTCGGCGGTGTAGGACGACGTGAAGGTGAACGCCCGCGGCGAGGGGCCGCCGGCGCGCAGCAGCGCGAGGCGCTCCAGGGCCTCGCCGACGCTCGGGATGTGGCCCGCCGGCACCCACCACAGCACGAGATGCGCGTCCACGTGCCGCTGGAACCACTCGCGGCGGCGCCGCATCGTCTCCAGATGGGCGCTTCGATAGACGAAGTCCCACAGCGCCTCCGCCGACTCCCACACCGAGAAGTTGACGATGACGTCCTCGCCGGCGGGGCGCATCCCGGTGGCGTCGGCCTCCCCCTCCTCCACCAGACGCCAGACGAACCCCGGCGTCCCGTCGGCGAGCGCGTTGACCGGCTCCAGCAGGGCGACGAAGTCCGCCATGCGCGGGTCGCCGAGGGGGAAGCGGAGCGTGGCGGTGTTGAACTGCGCGAGGTGGTACCGGGTCCGTGTGCTCATGGGGTCACCCCACCACGCCCGCCACTTCTATGTCAATGCTCATTGTTTTTAGAAGGACGGGCCGCGACGCAGCACCACCCGGGCCGGGGATCCATCCGGACCCGGACCCGCGAGCCCTCCACCAGGCCTTCGAGCAGCGCCAGGTTCATCCCGCAGACGAGCGGCGGGAACTGCTCGGCGACGGCGTGGAAGGGGCAGTTGCGCATGCGCAGGACGGCGCCGTCATCGTCCATGACCGGTTCGTAGCCGCGGTCGGCCAGCACGGCCGCGAGATCGTCCAGACTCGCGAAGGGGGCGCCCCGGTCCCGCAGCGCCCTGCCCCTGCGGCGGGCCGCGTCCTGCAGTTCCATGTCGAGACCGGCCGTCTCCGCCGCCTCGGCCAGCAGGCCCGCCGCCGTCCGGTAGTCGCGGGCGGGCAGCGACACGTCCCGCTCCGCCGCCGAGCGCCGGTACACCTTCGCCGGGCGCCCCGCCCCGGGCCCCGACCGCCCCGTCAGCCGCCTGCTGCCGGCCTCCAGGAGCCCGGCGTCGACCAGCTTGTCCAGGTGGAACGCCGCCAGGGTACGCGCGACGCCGGCCGCCTCGGCGGCCTCACCGCGCCCCACCTCCCGGCCCTGCGCCGCGACGAACTCGTACAGCCGCCGCCGCACCGGATCCTGCAGCAGCGCGATCGCGTCGATGTCCTCCATCCCGCCATTCTAAGAACGACGGGCACTCGACTTAGAGACCTCGGCTCAGTGCGCGCCCAGGAGGTCCACGACGAACACCAGCGTGTCGTCGCCCCTGATGCCGAACTGCGCCAGCCCCTTCGCCCCGTACCCGAGGGCAGGAGGCACCACCAGCAGCACCCGGCTGCCCACCTTCTGGCCCACCAGGCCCTGGTCCCAGCCCTTCATCACCTGGCCGGTCCCGATCATCGCCCCGAACGGGTGGCCCTCCGACCAGGAGGAGTTGAACACCTTCCCGTCGCGCCAGAAGTAGCCGCCGTACTGCAGCGCCACCAGCTGGCCCTTGCGCACGGCCGGGCCGTCCCCCTTGACCAGGGTCCGGACCTGGAGGCCCTTCGGCGGGGCCGAGCGCGGCATCGTCACCGCCGGCGTCTGCCCCGCCGCCGCGTCCGCCACCTTCGGCAGCCCCGGCTCGTTCAGCGGCGCCTGCCGCGCGCCGTGCGGGCCCGCCGTCCGCGGGTACACCGCCCGGACGTCCAGGACGTACACCAGCGTGTCGTCGCCGCCCACCTGGTGCTTCGGGTCGCCCTCGTCGCCGAAGCCGTCCTTCGGCGGGATGCGGGTCACCACCCGCGACCCCGGCCGCACCCCGTCGAACGCCTTCGTCAGGCCGGGCACCAGCCGGCCGGTGGGGAACGCGCCCGGCTCGCCCTTGGAGTAGCTGCTGGCCAGCAGCTTGCGCCCGCCCTTGTTCCACCGGTAGCCGACGTAGTCGGCCACGACGAGGTCGCCCTTGCGCGCCGCCGTTCCCGTGCCCTTCTTGACGGTCTTCACGGCGAAGGAGTCACCGGGCGCCCCCTTCGGGAACTTCACCTGCGGCAGCTTCCCGAAGTCCCCGCTCACCTCGACGTCCACGCCGCCGCCCGAGCAGGCGGTGGACAGTGCGAGCGGCAGGGCGAGCACGACGGCCGCGGGGAGGAACCGAACACGACGGCGCATACGGGGTCCTTCGGGGGGTGGTGAGCGCTACTGCGCGCTCACCCTACCGCCCTGGTGACCTGCCGGTAACCTGCCGTGCGCGTGTCGTCCCGCGCGGTCCCGGACGCGCGTCCGGGACCGCCGCGCCCGTGCCTACATGCCGGCGATGAGCTTGTCCACGCGCTCGTCCACGGAGCGGAACGGGTCCTTGCAGAGCACCGTCCGCTGCGCCTGGTCGTTCAGCTTCAGATGGACCCAGTCCACCGTGAAGTCGCGCCGCTTCTCCTGCGCCTTGCGGATGAACTCGCCCCGCAGCCGCGCCCGCGTCGTCTGCGGAGGCACCGACTTCGCCTCGAAGATGTCGAGGTCGCGCGACACCCGGTCGACCGAGCCCCGCTTCTCCAGCAGGTAGTACAGCCCGCGGTCGCGGTGGACGTCGTGGTAGGTGAGGTCGAGCTGGGCCACGCGCGGCGACGACAGCGGCAGGTCGTACTTGCGCCGGTACCGCTCGATCAGCTTGTACTTGATCACCCAGTCGATCTCGCGCGAGACCAGGTCCAGGTCGCCGGTCTCGACCGCGCGCAGGGTCCGCTCCCACAGCTCGAGCACGCGCTTGGCCGTCGCGTCGCCGCCCCGCGCGTCCACGAAGTCGCGCGCCTTGCCGTAGTACTCCTTCTGGATCTCCAGCGAGCTGGCCTCGCGGCCGTTGGCCAGCCGCACCTTCCGGCGGCCCGTCATGTCGTGGCTGACCTCGCGGATCGCCCGGATCGGGTTCTCCAGGGTGAGGTCGCGCATCACCACCCCGGCCTCGATCATCCGCAGCACCAGGTCGGTGGCCCCGACCTTGAGCAGCATCGTCGTCTCGCTCATGTTGGAGTCGCCGACGATCACGTGCAGGCGCCGGAACCGCTCGGCGTCGGCGTGCGGCTCGTCGCGGGTGTTGATGATCGGACGGGACCGCGTCGTCGCCGACGACACGCCCTCCCAGATGTGCTCCGCCCGCTGCGACACGCAGTACACCGCGCCGCGGGGGGTCTGCAGGACCTTTCCGGCGCCGCAGATGATCTGCCGCGTCACCAGGTACGGGATCAGCACGTCCGCGAGCCGGCCGAACTCGCCGTGCCGCCCCACCAGGTAGTTCTCGTGGCAGCCGTAGGAGTTGCCGGCCGAGTCGGTGTTGTTCTTGAACAGGTAGATGTCGCCGGCGATGCCCTCCTCGCGGAGGCGCCGCTCGGCGTCGACCAGGAGACCCTCCAGGATCCGCTCGCCCGCCTTGTCATGCGTCACCAGGTCGACGACGCTGTCGCACTCCGGCGTCGCGTACTCCGGATGGCTCCCCACGTCCAGGTAGAGCCGGGCCCCGTTGCGAAGGAACACGTTGCTGCTGCGGCCCCACGACACGACCCTGCGGAACAGATAGCGCGCCACCTCGTCCGGTGACAACCGCCGCTGCCCGCGGAAGGTGCAGGTGACGCCGTACTCGTTCTCAAGCCCGAAGATGCGCCTGTCCACACCAAGACCCTATGCGGCGCGGCCGTCACTTGGCAGTCTCTCGACCCACCGTTTCCGGCGAACGCGGCCGCCGCGCCCGGAGGCCTCCAAGGCGCCCGGCGCGCCGCGGGCCCGCCGCGGGCCGGGACGGCTGGTCACCGTCCCGGCCCGCGGCGGGCCCGTGTGGGCGGGCGGGCCGCCGGCCGGAGGCCCGCCCGCCTGCGCGTCAGTCCTCGTCCGCTCCGGTGGAGCCCGTCCCGCCGGAGGCGTCCTCGCCGCCGGAGGTGATGCCGGGGCCGGAGTCCTGCGCCGCCAGCAGACCCCCGATGCGCGCCGCGGACAGCCGCTTGAACAGCCGGTGCTCGCGGTTGCGGTCGAGGACCGCGACCTCCAGCGAGGTGGCCTCCAGGTGCCGGTCGGAGTCCTGGGCCTCCAGCGCCCGCACCGCCGTGCGCAGGGCGTCCTCCAGCGAGGAGCCCTCGCGGTAGCCGTCCTTCAGCGACTGCGCCACCGCCTCGGCCTGCCCGCCCATGGCGACGTAGCCGTGCTCGTCGGCGACCGAGCCGTCGAACGTCAGCCGGTAGATCTGGTCGGTGTCGGCGTCCTCGCCCACCTCCGCGACGACCAGCTCCACCTCGTACGGCTTGTTGGTCTCGGTGAAGATCGTGCCGAGCGACTGCGCGTACACGTTCGCCAGGCCGCGCGCCGTCACGTCGCGGCGGTCGTACTGGTAGCCGTTGATGTCGGCGTAGCGGACGCCCCCGAGCCGCAGGTTCTCGAACTCGTTGTACTTCCCCACCGCCGCGAACGCGATCCGGTCGTAGATCTCACTGATCTTGTGCAGCGCCCGCGACGGGTTGTCCGCCACGAACAGGATGCCGTCGTCGTACTGCAGCACCACGACACTGCGGCCGCGCGAGATGCCCTTGCGCGCGTAGTCCGCCTTGTCCTTCATCTGCTGTTCGGGCGACACGTAGAACGGCATGGACACCGGTCTGGATCCCTTCTATCGCAGCGGGGCGGTCGGACCGCCCGGCGAGTCGTAACGTGCGTCGACGACGGCCTGCGCCAGCGCGCCCACCTCGTCCTCGCCGAGCCGGCGGTACCCGTCCGCCGTCACCGACGCCACCACCGGGAAGATCCGGCGCGTCAGGTCGGGCCCGCCCGTCGCCGAGTCGTCGTCGGCCGCGTCGTACAGCGACTGGACGCACACCAGCGCCGCGTCCTCCGCCGACAGGTCGGGCCGGTAGAGCTTCTTCAGGGCGCCGCGCGCGAAGACCGACCCCGAGCCGATCGAGTGGAAGTCGCGCTCCTCGTAGCGGCCGCCCGCCGGGTCGTAGGAGAAGATCCGCCCCTCGTCCCGCTCCTCGTCGTAGCCCGCGAACAGCGGCACCACCGCCAGTCCCTGCATCGCCATCCCGAGGTTCTGCCGGACCATCGTCGCCAGGCGGTTGGCCTTGCCCTCGACCGACAGCGTCCGGCCCTCGCGCTTCTCGTAGTGCTCCAGCTCGACCTGGAACAGCCGGACCATCTCGATCCCGATCCCGGCCGTGCCGGCGATCGCGATCGCCGAGAACTCGTCGGCCCGGAAGACCTTCTCGATGTCGCGCTGCGCGATGACGTTGCCCGCCGTCGCCCGCCGGTCGCCCGCCATCACCACCCCGCCGGGGAAGCCGACCGCGACGATCGTCGTCCCGTGCGGGATGTCCTCGCCCGCCCGCGAGGACGGCGGCGTCCGCCGGCCGGGCAGCAGGTCCGGGGAGTACGCCCCGAGGAACTCCGTGAACGACGACGTATCCGGGCTCGCGAACAACCCCGGCAGACGTCCGGTGTGCGAATCGTGGGACGCCACGCGACTCCCTTCCCCTCCACCATTGCGCCGGCTTCGGCAATCTCACCGGCGCGGACTCTACGACCCTACTGTTCAAGGTCGCCCGCGCGCATGCCGCCCGATCACCGGTCCGATCAGCCCACGGCGAACCGCCGCGCGCGCCACGCGCGCCGCGCACGGGCGCGAACACACGAACATGGGCGGGCCGCCGCGGCCCACCCATGTCCTCACTGCCGTGTCAAGTTGGAGTTCCGTCCCGGAGAAACGGCGATTCCGCTACATGGCCGATCCGCCCGATTCGGGGTTCACTGTCCGCCCTTTTGGATGTAGGCGCGGACGAAGTCCTCGGCGTTCTCTTCCAGCACCTCGTCTATTTCGTCCAGGATCGAGTCCACGTCGTCGGTGAGCTTCTCCTGGCGCTCCTGCACGTCCTCGGTGGTCGTGGCCTCGGTCTCCTCGACCTCTTCCGTGCGCCGGGTGGTCTGCTTCTGACCGCCGGTGTCCTTCGTGGCCATTCCGTACCTCCGCTCTGCCGGTGCCTCCGACCCTATCTCCGATCTTCGACGGTGCGCGGAACTCTCGGGTCCGTTTCGCCGTCTCCGCCCGGGGGCCGGGGGCATGCTCGGGTTATCGCCGGTCCACCGCCCAGCGAAACGGGCAATCCCTCCACGAAACCGGCCCGTTACCTGGCATGGCCGGACCGGCGGCGGCGCCGGCCGTCTCAGGCGGTCCAGCCGTCCAGCCGGGCCGCGGAGGGCCCCTCCGGGCGCGTGTGCCGCGCCCTCGCCGCGGTTCAGCCCTGGCCGGTCAAAGTGGCCACGAGGTCCGCGGCGGTGCGGCAGCGGTCCAGCAGGGCGCCCACGTGCTGCTTGGTGCCCCGCAGGGGCTCCAGGGTGGGCACGCGCTGCAGCGACTCCCGGCCGGGGACGTCGAAGATGACCGAGTCCCAGGAGGCCGCGGCGACGGACTCGGCGTACTGGCGCAGGCAGCGGCCCCGGAAGTAGGCCCGGGTGTCCTCGGGCGGGTCCTCGACGGCGGCCTCGACCTGCGCCTCGGTGACGACCCGGTCGATGCGCCCGCGCTCCACCAGGCGGTTGTACAGGCCCTTGTCGGGCCTGATGTCGGTGTACTGCAGGTCGACGAGCTGCAGGCGCGAATGGGACCAGTCGAGGCCGTCGCGGCTGCGGTACCCCTCCAGCAGGGACAGCTTGGCGACCCAGTCGAGCTCGCGGGACAGCTGCATCGGGTCGTCGCCGAGGCGGTGCAGGACCGACTCCCAGCGGTCGAGGACGTCCCTGGTCATCTCGTCGACGTCCGCGCCGAACCGGTCCTCGACGTACTTGCGCGACTGCTCCAGGTACTCCATCTGGAGCTGGACCGCCGTCATCTTCCGGCCGTCGCGCAGCGTGAGCAGATGCTTGCAGGTCGGGTCGTGCGAGACCGCCCTGAGCGCGGCGACGGGCATGTCGACCGAGAGGTCGACGGTGAGGAAGCCGTCCTCGATCATGGCGAGGACGATTGAGGTGGTGCCGAGCTTGAGGTAGGTGGACAGCTCGGCCATGTTGGCGTCGCCGATGATGACGTGCAGCCGCCGGTACTTCTCGGGGTCGGCGTGCGGCTCGTCGCGGGTGTTGATGATCGGCCGCTTGAGGGTGGTCTCCAGCCCCACCTCCACCTCGAAGAAGTCGGCGCGCTGGCTGATCTGGAAGCCGTCGCCGCGCCCGTCCACGCCGATGCCGACGCGGCCTGCGCCGCAGACGACCTGGCGGGAGACGAAGAACGGGGTGAGGTGCCGGACGATGTCGGCGAAGGGCGTCTCGCGGCGCATGAGGTAGTTCTCATGGCAGCCGTAGGAGGCGCCCTTGTTGTCGGTGTTGTTCTTGTAGAGCTGGATGGGGTGGGTGCCGGGGACGAGCGCGGCGCGCCGCGCGGCGTCGGCCATCACGCGCTCGCCCGCCTTGTCCCAGATGACGGCGTCGAGCGGGTTGGTGCACTCGGGCGCCGAGTACTCGGGGTGGGCGTGGTCGACGTACAGCCGGGCGCCGTTGGTGAGGATGACGTTGGCGAGGCCGAGGTCCTCGTCGGTGAGCTGCGTCGGGTCGGCGACCTCGCGGGCGAGGTCGAAGCCGCGGGCGTCCCGGAGGGGGTTCTCCTCCTCGAAGTCCCAGCGGGCCCTGCGGGCCCGTGCCGCCGACGCCGCCAGGTAGGCGTTGACGACCTGGGAGGAGGTCACCATCGCGTTGGCCCCTGGCTGCCCGGGTACGGAGATGCCGTACTCGGTCTCGATGCCCATCACCCGCCGAACACTCATATCGTCGAGCCTATCGGGGCCGGGAGAGTGGAGCCATGGGGCCCGCTGTTCGCGGCCCGCGTGGCGCGGCACGCCCGCGCGGCGGCCCCTGCGTGCAGGGGGCCGCCGCGCGGGTGCGTCATCGTCGGGGGCTACAGGTACTGGCCGGTGTTGGCGACGGTGTCGATGGAGCGTCCGGCCTCGGAGCCCTTGGTCCCGGAGACCAGCGTGCGGATGTAGACGATCCGCTCGCCCTTCTTGCCGGAGATGCGGGCCCAGTCGTCGGGGTTGGTGGTGTTGGGCAGGTCCTCGTTCTCACTGAACTCGTCGACGCAGGCGGCCAGCAGGTGGCTGACCCGCAGGCCCTTCTGGCCGGTGTCGAGGAACTGCTTGATGGCCATCTTCTTGGCCCGGTCGACGATGTTCTGGATCATCGCGCCGGAGTTGAAGTCCTTGAAGAACAGGACTTCCTTGTCGCCGTTGGCGTAGGTGACCTCCAGGAAGCGGTTCTCCTCGCTCTCGGTGTACATCCGCTCGACGGTGCGCTGGATCATCGCCTCGACGGTGGCCTCGGTGGAGCCGCCGTGCTCCTTGAGGTCGTCGGGGTGAAGCGGGAGTCCGTGCAGGATGTACTTGGAGAAGATGTCCTTGGCGGCCTCGGCGTCCGGCCGCTCGATCTTGATCTTGACGTCCAGCCGGCCGGGCCGCAGGATCGCGGGGTCGATCATGTCCTCGCGGTTGGACGCGCCGATCACGATGACGTTCTCCAGGCCCTCGACGCCGTCGATCTCGCTGAGCAGCTGAGGGACGATGGTGTTCTCGACGTCGGAGGAGACCCCCGAGCCGCGGGTGCGGAAGATGGAGTCCATCTCGTCGAAGAACACGATGACCGGGGTCCCGGCGGACGCCTTCTCGCGGGCCCGCTGGAAGACCAGGCGGATGTGCCGCTCGGTCTCGCCGACGTACTTGTTCAGCAGCTCGGGGCCCTTGATGTTGAGGAAGAAGCTCTTCCCCTCCTGGCCGGTCTTCTCCGCGACCTGCTTGGCGAGCGAGTTCGCGACGGCCTTGGCGATGAGCGTCTTGCCGCAGCCGGGCGGACCGTAGAGCAGCACGCCCTTGGGCGGCCGGAGCTGGTGCTCGCGGAACAGGTCGGCGTGCAGGTAGGGCAGCTCCACCGCGTCGCGGATCATCTCGATCTGCGATCCGAGGCCGCCGATCTCGTTGTAGGAGATGTCGGGGACCTCTTCGAGGACGAGCTCCTCGACCTCCGCCTTGTGGATCTTCTCGTAGGCGTAGCCGGACCTCGGCTCGAGCATGAGGGAGTCGCCCGCACGCAGCGGGACTCCGCGCAGCGGCTCGGCGAGCTTGACCACGCGCTCCTCGTCGGCGTGCGCGATGACCAGGGCGCGCTCGCCGTCGTCGAAGAGCTCCTTGAGCATGACGACCTCGCCCTGCTCCTCGAACCTCAGCGCCTCGACGACGTTGAGGGCCTCGTTGAGCATGACCTCCTGGCCGCGCTGCAGTTCCTCGACGTCGACGGCCGGGCTGACGTTGACGCGCAGCTTGCGCCCGCCGGTGAAGATGTCGACCGTTCCGTCGTCGCGGGCGTCCAGGAAGACGCCGAACCCGGAGGGTGGTTGTGCGAGCCTGTCGACCTCCTCCTTGAGCGCCACGATCTGTTCGCGAGCCTCTTTGAGGGTCGCGACGAGACGCTCGTTCTGACCGGTTACGGCGGCCAGGTTGGCCTGTGCCTCATGGAGGCGTTCTTCCAGCACACGTACTTGGCGCGGGGACTCCGCGAGCTTGCGGCGCAACACGGAGATCTCCTCCTCCAGGAAGGAGATCTGCGTCTGGAGGTCTCTGACCTCCTTTTCGTGCTGCGCCCTGCGCGCCCCTGCATCGTCACGAGCGGCCACGCCCCGCCACCTCCTCACGAAGAGAGCCGACGACCTACTGAGACCCTACCTATCTGGAGGGCTTCCGTAACCTGCCCATTCGGTGTTCGTGTCGTGCGGGGGTCTTCCGGGAGGGTTGGCAGGGGTCCCGTGGAGGTGGCGCGGGTCGAGCCCTTACGACGTCCGGACCTGCGGGTTCGGCACGCCGGGCGTGTCGTGGCACGGCGTTTGCCGAGTCCGGTGGCGGGGCGCCGGAGGAATGTGATCTAGGCCTCGGCCGGGACCCCGGGCGCGGCGTCCGGGGCGGGGGCGACCTCGGAAGCGGCTCCGGAAGCGGCCCCGGACGGGGGCGCGGCGTCGCCGGGGGCGGGGTGGGCGCCCTTCGCGGGGCGGCGGCGCCGGGCGGGCGGGGTCACGCCGTCGGCGAGGCGGCGCGCGGTGACGAGGAAGCCGGTGTGGCCGACCATGCGGTGGTCGGGGCGGACGGCGAGCCCGTCGACGTGCCAGGAGCGCAGCATGGTCTCGAAGGCGTAGGGCTCGGCGAACCGGCCGTGGGAGCGCAGGTCCTCGACGATCCGCGACATCTGGGTGGTGGTGGCGATGTAGGCGCAGACCATGCCGCCCGGCACGAGGGCCTTGGCGACGGCATCGAGGGTCTCCCAGGGCGCGAGCATGTCGAGGACGACGCGGTCGACGTCGGTCTCGGCGAGGGCGTCCTCCAGGGAGCCGACGGTGAGGCGCCAGGCGGGGTGGGGCCCGCCGAAGAACTTCTCGACGTTGGCGCGGGCGATGTCGGCGAAGTCGGGCCGGCGCTCGTAGGAGGAGACGAGGCCGTGCTCGCCGACGGCGCGCAGCAGGAAGCAGGTGAGGGCCCCGGACCCGGCGCCGGCCTCGACGACGCGGGCCCCCGGGAAGATGTCGGCCATCGCGATGATCTGGGCGGCGTCCTTGGGGTAGACGACGGCGGCGCCGCGCGGCATGCGGAGGGTGAAGTCGGCGAGCAGCGGGCGGAAGGCCAGGTACTCGATGCCGCCGCTGGACCGGAAGACGCTCCCCTCGGGGCTGCCGATCATCTCGTCGTGCGGGATCGAGCCCTTGTGCGAGTGGTAGACCTTGCCGGGCTGGAGGGTGATGGTGTTGATCCGGCCCTTGGGGTCGGTGAGCTGAACCTGGTCGCCGGGGCGGAACGGGCCGTGCGGGATGCGGCCGGGCGAGGGGGCGGGGCCGTCGGGTCGGGGTTCGCTCATGGAGGTCAAGGCTAGCGGCGCGCGCGGGCAGGTCGGGCCGCCGCGGCGGCCCGCGGGGGCGGTCAGATGCCGGCGAAGGCGCGGTCGACGTCGGCGACCGCGAGGACGCCGTAGACGCCTCCGTCGGGCTCCACGAGCAGGTACTCCGAGGCGGGCGCGCGGCGCAGCGCCTCGACGAGCTCCTCGCCGGACAGGTCGGCGGCCAGCTGCAGCCCGTCGTCGATGCCCCGCGACAGCTCGCCCACGCTGACCCAGGGGCGGCGGTGCTCGGGGGTCGCGGTGACGGCCTTCTCGCTGACCAGGCCGAGGGGCCTGCCGTCGTGGTCGGCGATGACGATGGCGCCGGCGTGGTCCTCGCGGGCGCGGCGGACGGCCTCGGCGAGCGGGACGTCGGCGGTGACGAGGGTGGCGCGGCGGGCGAGGCGGCGCGCCGACAGCAGCGGGATGCGGTCGCGGACGCGCTCGGCGCGGATCGACTGGGTGGCGCCGACCCAGATGAACGAGGCGACGAGGGCCGACCAGAGCAGGGCGAGCCAGCCGATGCCGCCGCCCTCGCCGGTGTTGTAGGTGGCCAGGTAGGCGCCGGCGACGAGGCAGGCGATGGCGACGCCGCGGCCCACCCAGCCGGCGAAGACGCCGCCGCTGCGGCTGCGTCCGGTGACCTTCCAGACGACGGCGCGCACGAGGCGGCCGCCGTCCAGCGGGAGGCCGGGCAGCAGGTTGAACAGCCCGACCAGGAGGTTGGCGAAGGTGAGGGCCTCGACGAGCAGCAGCGCGACGTCGGGCAGGGGGACGACGGCGTGGACGAGCAGGCCGAGCCCGGCGAGGACGAGGTTGACCAGCGGCCCGGCGAAGGCGATGAGGAACTCGCGGCCGGGGGTGGGGGCCTCGCGCTCGATGGAGGTCTCCCCGCCGAGGATGTGGAGGGTGACCGAGCGGACGGGCAGGCCGAAGGCGCGCGCGGTGACGGCGTGGCTCAGCTCGTGGACGAACACCGAGCCGTAGAGCAGGACGGCGTAGGTGAAGGCGACGAGGTAGCTGAGCGGGCGGCTGACGACGCCGTCGACCTGGCCCTCGAACATGACGGTGACGAGGACCGCGAC
Organism: Actinomadura sp. NPDC048021; assembly: GCF_040653135.1. NCBI lineage: Bacteria > Bacillati > Actinomycetota > Actinomycetes > Streptosporangiales > Thermomonosporaceae > Actinomadura > Actinomadura sp. NPDC048021. The sequence continues at coordinate 50,909 of NZ_JBEZJQ010000020.1, read as the reverse complement.
CAGGAACCAGCTGGGCGAGACGTAGACGGGCACGCCGAACAGGCGGCCCATGAGCAGGCCGGGGCGTGCGGGGCGGTCGTCGGGACCGCGGCCGCCGGCCGGGGTCCTGTCCTCGGTCGGGGGCGCGCTGTGTGTCACGCCACCGATGCTACGGCCCCGGCGGCGGTGCCGGTCCCCCGCCGGGCGCGCGGCGGCGGTGCGGGATTTCCGTCGGGGGTGTCACCTACGCTGCTGTGCCATGACGACGACCGAGGCGGGCAGCACCGAGGCGGGTGGCATCGAGCCGGGAGGGATCGGAGCCGGGGGCGGGGCGTCGGTGCCGCCCGCGCGCACGGGCGAGTCGGGCGGAGGCGCGGGGGACGCGCCGGTCGTGGTCGGGTCGCTGTCGCCGTCGCGGGCGGGCGACTTCATGACGTGCCCGCTGCTGTACCGGTTCCGGGTGATCGACCGGATCCCGGAGCGGCCGAGCGCCGCGGCCGTGCGGGGCACGCTGGTGCACGCCGTGCTGGAGCGGCTGTTCGACCTGCCGACCGGGGCGCGCACGCCGGAGGCGGCGCTGGAGATGCTGGCGCCGGAGTGGGACCGGCTGCTGGAGGCCGAGCCGGAGCTGGCGGAGCTGTTCGGCGGCGACGGCGGCGAGGCCGAGCACGCCGAGTGGCTGGGGCAGGCGCGCCGGATGGTGGAGCGGTACTTCTCCCTCGAGGACCCGCGCCGGCTGGAGCCGGCCGAGCGCGAGCTGTTCGTGGAGACGGTCCTCGACTCGGGGCTGAAGCTGCGCGGGTACATCGACCGCGTCGACGTGGCGCCCAGCGGCGACGTGCGGATCGTGGACTACAAGACCGGGACGGCGCCGCGGGCCGACTTCGAGGCGCGGGCCCTGTTCCAGATGAAGTTCTACGCGCTGGTGCTGTGGCGGCTGCGGGGCCGGGTACCGCGGCTGCTGCAGCTGATGTACCTGGGCAATGGCGAGATCCTGCGCTACGAGCCGGACGAGGCCGACCTGCGCGCCACGCAGCGCAAGGTGGAGGCGCTGTGGCAGGCGATCCGCCGGGCGATGGACACCGGTGAGTGGCGGGCGCGCACGGGGCGGCTGTGCGACTGGTGCGACCACAAGGAGCGCTGCCCGGAGTTCGGCGGCACTCCCCCGCCGCTGCCCGCGGCGCCGGTCGACCGCCCCTCCCCCGCCGACCTGGAGGAGGCACGGCGGGCGGACGCGCGCGCCGGTGCGGGGGCGCGGGAGCACGACGATCTCTAGTGCCGCCCCCGGCGCGGCCGGGTCATCCTTGGGGAGGACCGCGGATCCGCGTGCAGGAGGGCTCGGGACCTGCTGCGGCCTCCTAGGGTGAGTGTCGTGTCACCCCGCATCCGTGGTCTCCACGCCGTCCGCGCCTGGCTGCACGCGCGCCCGATGGCGGCCGACGCGTTGCTCGCGCTGGGCCTCCTGGCGGTGGGGCTGCCTCAGCTCTTCCTCGAGGAGCTGCCCGCCGGCCACGGCTACGATCAGTTCCGGTCGCCGGACATCTGGGACGGCCTGGTGGTCACCATCGTGACGATGGCGCTGACGTGGCGCCGCCGCCATCCGATGCCGGTGCTGCTGTTCATCATCGGCGGCGAGCTAGTGATGGCGGTGGCCCACTATCCGCCGTCGGTGCCGGACGTGGTGGCGTTCCTCGTGGCCGTCTACAGCGTGGCGGCGCACCGGGGGCTGGCGCAGAGCGCGCTCGGCGGCGCGACGGCGTTCGTCTACTTCCTCGCCTACCTGCTGGTCCTGCCGATCTCGATGGCGCCGGAGGTACTGATCACCGACTGCGCGCTGGTGATCGGCGTGTGGGTGCTGGGCCGCAACCTGCGGCTGCGCCGGGCGTACTTCGCCGAGCTGGAGGACCGGGCCGCCCGGCTGGAGCGGGCGCGCGGAACCGACGCGCGGGCCGCGCGCGTCGAGGAGCGGTCCCGGATCGCGCGGGAGCTGCACGACGTCGTGGCGCACCACGTGAGCGTGATGACCGTGCAGGCCGGCGCCGCGCGGCGGATCATCGACCGGGACCCCGGCAGCGCGCGCGAGGCGATGTCGACGATCGAGGAGGTCGGGCGGACCGCGCTGAGCGAGATGCGGCGGATCGTCGGCGTCCTGCGCACGGACCGCGACTCCGAGCGGGCGGGCCGGGAACTGGCGCCGCAGCCGGGCCTCGGCGACCTCGGCGAGCTGCTGGAGCACGTGCGGGAGACGGGCCTGTCCGTGCAGCTGTGGATGGAGGGCGAGGCGCGTCCGCCGTCCCCGGGCGTGGACGTGGCCGCCTTCCGGCTGATCCAGGAGGCGCTGACGAACACGCTCAAGCACGCGGGGCCGCAGGCGCGGGCCTGGGTGCGGCTGTACTACGGCGACAGCGACCTGACGGTGGAGATCGAGGACGACGGGCGCGGGACCGCGACGTTCATGGCCGACCACGGGGACAACCCCGGGCACGGTCTGGTCGGGATGTACGAGCGGGTCGCGCTGTACGGTGGCGAGTTGAAGATCGGGCCGAGGGTCGGCGGCGGATTCGGCGTGCGGGCCCGGTTCCCGCTGGAGCCGTGAGCCGTGCGAGGCCGTAGGTTGGGGCAGGAGCGCCGCGGACGCGGCGGTCCGGTGAGGCGAGGAGCGCGACGATGAACGGTCCGGGACGGCGGCCTGCGGTGGTGGCCCGATGACCACGGTGCGGGTCCTGCTGGTCGACGACCAGCCGCTGCTGCGGACGGGGTTCCGGCTCATCCTGGAGGCGGAGGCCGACATCGCCGTCGTCGGGGAGGCCGGGGACGGCGCGGTGGCGGTGGAGCTGACCCGGTCGCTGCTGCCGGACGTGGTGCTGATGGACATCCGGATGCCGGGGGTGGACGGCATCGAGGCGACCCGCCGGATCATCCGGGAGGGCGCGGCCTCGCACGACCCCCGGGTGCTGATCCTGACGACGTTCGACCTGGACGAGTACGTCATCGAGGCGGTCCGGGCGGGCGCCAGCGGGTTCCTGCTCAAGGACTCCCCGCCCGAGGACCTGGTGCAGGCGATCCGCATCGTGGCGGCGGGCGACGCGATCGTGGCGCCGTCGGTGACGCGGCGCCTGCTGGACAAGTTCGCCAGCCGGCTGCCGGCCGTCCGGGACGCGGCGCCGCCGCCCGGGCTGGACACCCTCACCGAGCGCGAGCGCGAGGTGCTCTCGCACGTGGCCCGCGGCCAGTCCAACGCCGAGATCGCGGCGGAGCTCGTGGTGAGCGAGACGACGGTGAAGACGCACGTGGGGAACGTCCTGGCCAAGCTGGGCCTGCGCGACCGCGTCCAGGCCGTGGTGTACGCGTACGAGACGGGGCTGAGCAGGCCCGGCCAGAGCTGACGCGCGGGCCGGGGGGCCGGTTTCGGGGTCGGCCCCTGAGGCGCCCCTGACTTTCGTCGGCGGAGGCCTACTCCGGTAGGACGACGGTGGAGGGGCTTCTCCTGCCGTGGGTGGACGGACAAGTCCGTTCCTGGGGTCCAGGAAACCGGTTTGTTCGGCTTCTAGGGTTTTGTGAGTCGGATCGCCGGGGGCACGGCGCGGTCCGGACGCATTCCTGCTCACTCACCCACGGGAGTACACGTGACGAACACCGCCCCATCGACCGCCGGCGCGGAGCACGCGCCCGGGGCGGGCGACTTCGCCGCTCGAACCCAGCAGATCGCGAAGGTGTACGGGCGCGGCGACGCCCAGGTCGTCGCGCTCGACGGGGTCACCGTCGGCATCCCCCGCGGCCGGTTCACCGCGATCATGGGCCCCTCCGGATCCGGCAAGTCCACCCTGATGCACTGCATGGCGGGGCTGGACTCGGTGGACTCCGGGCAGGTCTACATCGGCGACACCGAGCTGACCCGGCTCAAGGACAAGCAGCTCACCCGGCTGCGCCGCGACAAGATCGGCTTCATCTTCCAGGCGTTCAACCTGGTGCCGACCCTGACCGCGCTGGAGAACATCACGCTGCCGATGGACATCGCGGGCCGCAAGCCCGACCAGGAGTGGCTGGACGCGGTGGTCGACACGGTGGGGCTGCGGCCGCGGCTCAAGCACCGTCCCACCGAGCTGTCGGGCGGCCAGCAGCAGCGGGTGGCGTGCGCCCGCGCCCTGGCGTCCCGCCCGGAGATCATCTTCGCGGACGAGCCGACGGGGAACCTGGACTCGCGCGCGGGCGCCGAGGTCCTCGGCTTCCTGCGCGACTCCGTGCGGCGGATGGGGCAGACCATCGTGATGGTCACCCACGACCCGTCCGCGGCCGCCTACGCCGACCAGGTGCTGTTCCTGTCCGACGGGCAGATCGTCGACACGATGACCGAGCCGACCGCCGAGCGGGTGCTGGAGCGCATGAAGGGCTTCGACGCCGGCGGCCACAACACCCGTCCCGCGGGCGCGGCCGGTTCCGGGGTGTCGGCGCGATGATGGGCAAGGTCACGCTCCGCAACCTCGCGGCGCACAAGATCAGGCTGGTGCTGACGGCCGTCGCGGTGATCCTCGGCGTCGCGTTCGTGGCCGGCACGCTGATCTTCACCGACAGCATGAACAAGCAGTTCGACGACCTGTTCAGCCGGATCGGCACGAACGTGGCCGTCGACGTGCGCGCCAAGAAGGTCGTCGAGGGCGACGACGACGGGGCGGCGGCGCAGCCGGTCCCGGCGACCGTGCTGAAGACCCTGCAGGGCATCGACGGCGTCAAGGACCCCCAGGGCAACGTCAACGGGTACGCGGCCGTCGTCGGCAAGGACGGCAAGATCGTCGGGACCGCGCAGGAGGGTCCGCCCCAGATCGGGACGAACTGGTCGACGGGCGGGACCTACGACCTGGCGTCGGGCCGCGCCCCGCAGGGACCCGACGAGGTCGTCATCGACGCCAGGACCGCGGAGAAGGGCAGGCTCGCGGTCGGCGACACCACCCGGGTCCTCACCGCCGGGCCGCCCGCGCGCATGCGGATCGTCGGGCTGGTCGACGCCGGGAACCTGATGGGCGCGACGCTCACCGGATTCGACACCCCGACCGCGCAGCGGCTGATGCTGAAGCCCGGTTACTTCAGCGACATCGAGATGGGCTCCACCGGTCCGTCCCAGAACGAGCTGCGCGACCGGGTCGCCAAGGCGCTGCCGCAGAACCTGGAGGCCGTCACCGGCGAGAAGCTCCGCGAGGAGTCCAAGAGCGACATCGCCGCGATGATGGACTTCTTCCGCACTTTCCTGCTCGTGTTCGCGCTGATCTCGATCTTCGTCGGGTCGTTCATCATCTTCAACACGTTCTCGATGCTGGTCGCGCAGCGGACCCGCGAGCTGGCGCTGCTGCGCGCCATCGGCGCGGCCCGCGGCCAGGTGACGCGGGCGGTGATCGGCGAGGCCGTCGCGGTCGGGGTGGTCGGCTCCACCCTCGGCCTCGCGGCCGGCGCGGGCCTGGCCTCCCTGCTGCAGACGCAGATGGGCGACGCCGGGCAGGGCGGGCTGACCTTCACCGCGACCCCGGTGATCTCGTCGTACGTGGTGGGCATCGTGGTGACGGTCGTGTCGGCCTACTTCCCGGCCCGCCGCGCCGCGAAGATCCCGCCGGTGGCGGCGATGCGCGACGACGTCGCGCTGCCCCAGCGGTCGCTGCGGATCCGGATCGCGCTCGGCTCCCTGCTCACCCTCGTGGGCGCGGGGCTCATCGCCGTCGGCCTCGCCGGCGGCGGCGGCAACCCGGTGGTCCCGGTCGGCGTGGGCGCGTTCGCGGTCTTCATCGGCGTCGCCATGCTCGCCCCGGTGATCAGCGTGCCGGTGATGAAGGTGCTCGGCGCGCCGTTCGCGCGGCTGATGGGCCCGCCCGGGCGCCTCGCGCGGCAGAACGCGCTGCGCAACCCGCGCCGCACCGCCGCGACGGCCGCGGCGCTGATGATCGGCCTCGCGCTGATCACCACGGTGAACGTGCTGGGCGCGACGATGCGGGCCTCGGTCGACGAGCAGGTCGACGCGCAGTTCGGCGCCGACTACCTCGTCGAGGTGCAGGGCGCGGGCGGCATCACCGCCGAGGCCGCCCAGCGGATCCGGACGACGCCCGGGGTGGCCTCCGCGTCCCCCACCTACGAGGGCAACGCCAAGATCGAGAACAAGAAGGCGTGGTACATGTCCGGCGACGCGGCGGTGATCGCCAAGGCCGCCAGGCTGAAGGTCACCTCCGGCGGCACCGGCATCGGCGACGCCGGGATCATGGTGGACGAGGACACCGCGAAGGCCCGCGGCTGGAAGGTCGGGGCGGCGGTCCCGGTGCAGTTCGCCGACGGGCGCACCGAACAGCTCAGGCTGGCGGGCGTGTACGCCAAGAGCGATCTGATCGGCCCCCGCCTCATCTCCCCGCAGGCGCACCTGCGGCACACCCTCAAGCCGACCGTGACCACGGTCGTGGTGGACGCCTCGGCGCCGTCGGCGGCGACGAAGGGCGCGCTGGAGTCGTCGCTGAAGGACTACCCGAACCTGAAGGTGTCCGACCAGGCGTCACTGAAGGCCGACGCCCGCAAGCAGGTCGACGGGTTCGTGACGTTCCTGACGATTCTGCTGGTGATGTCCGTCATCATCGCGGCGGTCGGGGTGGTCAACACCCTGGCCCTGTCGGTCATCGAGCGGACCCGGGAGATCGGGCTGCTGCGCGCGATCGGGATCTCCCGGCGGCAGCTGCGCCGCATGGTCCGGCTGGAGTCGATCATGATCGCGGTCTTCGGCGCGGTGCTCGGCATGGGCATCGGGGTGGCGTTCGGCGCGGCCCTGCAGAACGCCCTCGCGGACAAGGGCCTCGGAGTCCTCGCCGTGCCGTACGGGACCCTGGGGATCTACCTGGTGGTCGCCGCGGTCATCGGCGTGCTGGCGGCCCTCTGGCCCGCGTGGCGCGCGGGCCGCATGGACGTCCTGAAGGCCATCTCCACCGAGTAGCCGACGGCCGGCAACGCGGAAAGGCCCGGTCCCCCTGGCGGGGGCCGGGCCTTTCCGCGTGCACGGTGCGCACCCCATGCACGGGGCACGCCTGTCGGCGCTACTCCACGGAGTCAGTGCCGTCGGCAGGGACCGGGTCGGCGGCCGGCGCGGCCGGCGCCACCGCGGCCTTGGCGACCGCGTCGGTCGCGCTGACCGTGGTGTTCTCCGGGAAGTGGCAGGCCGCCTGGTGGCCCGGGCTGAGCTCCACCAGCGGCGGCTCGACCTGCTTGCAGATGTCCTGCGCCTTCCAGCAGCGGGTGTGGAAGCGGCAGGCGGGCGGCGGGTCGAGCGGGCTCGGCACGTCGCCCTGCAGCCGGATCCGCTTGCGGTCCCCGCGCTCACTCGGGTCGGGGATCGGCACCGCCGACAGCAGCGCGTTGGTGTAGGGGTGCATGGGCCGCTCGTACAGGTCCGCCCGGTCCGCCACCTCGACGATCTTGCCGAGGTACATGACGGCGACGCGGTCGGAGATGTGCCGGACGACCGACAGGTCGTGCGCGATCACCACGTAGGTGAGGTCGAGCTCGTTCTGCAGGTCCTCCAGCAGGTTGACGACCTGCGCCTGCACCGACACGTCCAGCGCCGACACCGGCTCGTCCGCGACGATCAGCTTCGGCTTGAGGGCCAGGGTGCGGGCGATGCCGATGCGCTGCCGCTGACCGCCGGAGAACTCGTGCGGGTAGCGGTTGTAGTGCTCGGGGTTCAGCCCGACCAGCTCCAGGATCTCCTGGACGGCCTTCTTGACGCCCTGCTTGGCCTCGATGTTCTGCAGCCGGAAGGGCGCCCCGACGATCGCGCCGACCGTCTTGCGCGGGTTCAGCGACGAGTACGGGTCCTGGAAGATCATCTGGATGTCGCGGCGGAGCGGCCGGAGCCGCCCCTGCGACATCGTGGTGATGTCCTGGCCCTCAAAGGTGATCTTGCCGAAGCTCGGGTCCAGCAGCCGCATGATCATCCGGCCGGTGGTGGACTTGCCGCAGCCCGACTCGCCCACCAGCCCGAGCGTCTCGCCCTTGCGGACCGAGAACGACACGCCGTCGACGGCCTTGACCGCCGCGACCTGCCGGCGCAGCAGCCCCGCGGTGACGGGGAAGTGCTTGCCGAGGTTGTCCACCTCCAGCAGCGGCTCGCCGTCCCGCACGGGGCGGGTCTCCGCGGCCGGACGGGTCTCGTCGGCCGGGGTCTTCGTAGTGTTCACAGTCTCGTTCCCACCCGTGCTCGTCACAGCTTCGCCCGGATCTCGTCGTTCCAGATCTGCCGCTTCTTCTCCAGCGGGAGATGGCACGCCACCTTGTGGCCGGGTTCGGCCTCGATCAGGTCGGGCCGCTCGGTCGTGCTCTTGTCCCCGTTGAGGTCACTGTAGGGGCAGCGCGGATGGAACGCGCAGCCCGACGGCACGTTGATCAGGCTCGGCGGCGACCCCACGATCGGCATCAGCCGCTCCGTGCGCTCCCGGTCCAGCCTCGGCATCGAGCCGAGCAGCCCCCAGGTGTAGGGGTGCAGCGGCTGGTGGAAGGCGTCGTCGACGGAGGCGTACTCCACCGCGCGGCCCGCGTACATCACCAGGATGTCGTCGGACAGCTCGGCGACCACCCCGAGGTCGTGGGTGATCATGATGACCGCGGAGTTGAACTCCTGCTGCAGGTCCCGGATCAGGTCAAGGATCTGCGCCTGGACGGTCACGTCCAGCGCCGTCGTCGGCTCGTCGGCGATCAGCAGCTCGGGGTCGCAGGAGAGGGCCATCGCGATCATCGCGCGCTGCCGCATGCCGCCGGAGAACTGGTGCGGGTAGTCGTCCACCCGCTTGTCCGGCTTGGGGATGCCGACCTTGCCGAGCATGTCGATGGCGTGCTTGCGGGCCACCGACTTGGACACGTCGTTGTGCACCCGGTAGGCCTCGATGATCTGGTGGCCGACCGTGTAGAAGGGGTGCATCGACGACAGCGGGTCCTGGAAGATCATCGCCATGTCGCGGCCGCGGAGCCGGCGCACCTCGGCCTGCGAGGCGCCGACGAGCTCCTTGCCGTTCAGCCAGATCTCCCCGGACACGTCGGCGTTGCGCCGGTTGTGCAGGCCGAGGATGCCGAGGCTGGTCACGCTCTTGCCGGAGCCCGACTCGCCCACGATCCCGAGCGTGCGGCCGCGCTCCAGCTGGAACGACAGGCCGTCGACGGACTTGACCAGGCCGTCGTCCGTCGGGAAGTGGATCTTGAGGTCGCGGACCTCGAGGAACGCGCTCGGGGCCTCGCCGGTGCCCGCGGTCTCCGCGGCGGGCGCGGTGCCGGTCATCAGCCAAGCCTCACTCTCGGGTCGACGATCGCGTACATCATGTCGACGATCAGGTTGATCACGATGATGGAGGTCGCCGTGAGCAGGGTCACGCCGAGCACCATGGGCAGGTCGCCGCCCCGGATCGAGCTGATCGCCAGCTGGCCCAGCCCCGGGATGCCGAAGGTGTTCTCCGTCAGGACCGCGCCGCCGAGCAGCAGGCCGAGGTCGAGGCCGAAGATGGTGAGGATCGGCGTCAGCGAGGCGCGCAGCGCGTGCTTGGTGACGACCGTTCCCTCCGACAGGCCCTTGGCGCGGGCGGTGCGGATGTAGTCCTCGTTCATCGTCTCCAGCATGCCCGCTCTGGTGAGCCGCGCGTACATCGCGGCGTAGAGGAACGCGAGCGTCACCCAGGGCAGGACCAGCGCCTGGAACCAGCTCACCGGATTGGAGGTGAACGGGGTGTAGCTGCCGCCGCCCGGGAAGATCTTGAGTGTGTAGGAGAACAGCGCGAGCGAGACCAGGCCGGTGAAGTAGATGGGCAGCGACACGCCGCTCAGCGCGATGATCATCGCTGTCCGGTCCCAGAGCGAGCCTCTGCGCAACGCCGACAGCACCCCGGTGGCGATGCCGCCCACGAGCCAGACGAGCGCGGCGCCGAGTGCCAGCGACAGGGTCGCCGGGGCCCGGTCGACCAGCGTCTCCAGCACCGGCTGGCTGCTGCGGAACGAGTAGCCGAGGCACGGCGCGGGGCAGTGGTCGGTCACGGGGCCGGCCTTGTAGTCCTTGCCGACGACGATGGCCTTGACGTAGTTGCCGTACTGCACCACGACCGGCTTGTCGAGGCCGAGCCGCTCCTTGGTGTCCTGGATGGCCTCGGCGGTCGGCGCCTTGCCCACGTAGGACGCCGCGATCTGGTCGGTCGTCTGCCCGGCGATCTTGGGCAACCAGAAGAAGATGCCGAAGGTCACCATGCTGACCAGCAGCAACATGACGACGGCACCGATGAGGCGCCGGATGATGTATGCGAACACAATGCTCGGCCCGACCCGCCGGCCGGCGGGACCTGTGGGTCCCGGCACGGCCGGCGGGCGTCGCCTTCACCTGCCTTCAGCTGGACGCACGGACGAAGCGGAGTGTCACTCCACGCCCATGTTGAGGTAGTCGTACATTCCGCCGTAGTAGTACGTGATGCCGGCGTTCGTCACGCGCTTCGGCCGGTACATCAGGGCCTTGGCGTAGATCAGCGGCACCTCGGCGGCGGTCGCCATGACCGCCTTGTCGACCTCACCATAGGCCTTCAGACGCGAAGCCTTGTCACCGTTGGAGATCGCGTCGTCGAGGCCCTTGTTGACCTTCGGGTCGTTGAGCTCGGCGAGGTTGTTGCCGCCCGACGGCTTGATCGCCGCACCGTGCACGATCTGCGAGAGGAAGCCGTAGCCGGTGGGCCAGTCGGCCGCCCACGCCATGATCATCATGCCGATGCCGTGGTCGTGAACGTACTTCGGCACGCCGACGTACTTGTTGAAGTAGTCGCCGGCCGGGAACTGGACGATGCTGACCTTGATGCCGACCTTGGCGAGGCTCTGCTGGATCGCCTCGGCCATCGCGACTTCCTTCGGCCGGTCCGACCGCGCCGAGATCTTGGTGCTGAAGCCGTTCGGCTGGCCGCACGCCTGCAGCTCCGACTTGGCCTTGGCGAGCGTGGCCTGGTCGAGACCGCCGCCCTCGGCCTGCTTCTGCGGGTACAGGTCGAACTTGGTGTAGCCGTCCACCGACGGGGGCAGCACGGTGGTGGCGATGTCGCCGCCGGCCAGCGGGCCTCCGTAGGCGGTCTGCGCGGCGACCTTGTCGGTCGCGTACTGCACGGCCGTCCGGCAGTGGATGTTGTCGAGCGGCTTGACGTTCACGTTCAGCGACATGAACCGCAGGAAGCCCTGGACGGGGTTGTCGACGTACGGCTTCTGCTCGGGGGTCAGCACCTTCGGCTGGGTCCCGGCCTGGACGCCGACGCCGGTGATGTCCATGTCCAGCGCGCCGGCCAGCATCCGCTGGTCGATGTCGTCCGCGTTCTGCTTGATCTGGACTTCGATCTTGTCCGGCAGCGCCTTGCGGAGCGGGTCGGTGCTCTGGTTCCAGTTCGGGTTGCGCGACAGCGACATGGACTTGCCGCGCGTGTAGTTGTCGATCTTGTACGGCCCGCTGGAGACGATCGCGGACTCGTACTTCGTGCCGGTGTCCTTGGCCTTCGGCACAGGGATCGACTGCGACATCGAGACCAGGTAGTCGAACTCCTGGAACGGCTCGTTCAGGTGGAAGACGATCGTCTGGTCGTCGGGGGTCTCGATGGACTTCAGACCCTCGTCGCTCTTGTCCTCGTACGGGCCCTTGTAGGCGGGCTTGTTGTCGACGAGGTACTGCTTGAAGTACTTCGGCCCGAGCTGCAGCTCCTTGGTGTAGTTGCTGCGCTCGATCGCGTACTTGACGTCCTTGGACGTGACCGTGGTGCCGTCGTCGTACTTGACGCCGGTCCGCAGCTTGTACGTCCAGGTCTTGCCGCCGTCGCTGGACTGGCCCATGTCGGTGGCCAGGTCAGGGACGATCTCGAGGCTCGCCTTGCCCGCCGCGGCCTTGGCCGTGGTCAGGCCGCGGCCGTAGAGACGGGCGAAGTTCTGCGAGAAGGCGTAGTAGGTGTTGCCCGGGTCCGGCGAGTCCCAGTCGTCGGAGTCGGCCAGCTTGAGCGTGCCGCCCTTCTTGTCCGACTTGTTGACGACCTCGTTCACGCCGGCGTTGTACCCGGGCCCGCTCCCCGAGCCTCCGGATTCACCGCCGCCGCAGGCGGCGAGCCCTGCGGCCGCGACCACACCGGCCGCGAAGACCGCAAATGGTCTCATCTTGTTCATGTGCAGGCGCACCCCTTCAATTAGACGGGTCGGTTGAACCCGAGTCACTTGGCCCGAGGGTCGAGAGCGTCCCGCAGCCCGTCACCGAAGAGGTTGAAGGCGAGGACGGTGATGAAGATGGCCATACCAGGGATGATCATGTACGCGGGGTCCGAGGAGTAGATCGGAACCGCGAGCGTCAGCATGGCGCCCCACGAGGGCGTCGGCGGGATCACTCCGACGCCGAGGAACGACAGCGCCGCCTCGAACAGGATGTTGGTCGGGATCAGCAGGGTCGAGTAGACCAGGATCGGGGCGACCAGGTTCGGCAGGATCTCCTTGAAGAGCACGTAGGAGTTGCGGGCTCCCAGGCTGCGCGCGGCGTCGACGAACTCGCGCTCGCGCAGCGACAGCGTCTGGCCGCGGATGATGCGGCCGATGTAGGGCCAGTTGAAGAAGCCGATGACCACGACCAGCACCGAGATCCGCAGCCCGTTGCCGTTCATCCCGAACGCGCCGTCGGAGACGACGCCGACCAGGGCGATCGCGAACAGCAGCAGCGGGAACGCCAGGAAGGCGTCCATGGCCCGGCTGATCAGGTAGTCGACCCAGCCGCCGAAGTAGCCGGCCACGATGCCCATGACCGTCCCGATGACCACCGACAGCAGGGTGGCCAGGAACGAGACCAGGAGCGAGATCCGGGCTCCGTGCACGATGCGGGCCAGCAGGTCGCGGCCGGTGCCGGGCTCCACACCCAGCAGGTGGTCGCCGCTGATGCCCGTGTGCCAGATCCCCGACTTCGGCCGGTTGTAGGTCGGGTCGATCAGGTTCTGGTGGTACGTCAGAGGGTCCTGCACGAAGTACGGCCCGAAGATCGCGATCAGGATCAGCACGAGCACGATGACCGCGCCGGTCAGAGCGACCTTGTCCCGCTTCAGCCGCATCCAGGCGATCTGCCCGAGCGAGCGTCCTTGGATCTTCTTCCTGTCGACGCCGGCGAGGACAGCCTCTGGCTGCGCCTCGCTGTCGGACCCGGTCACCTCTATGGGTGCGGCCACGCTCGATACCTCCTACCGTCCGGCCACTGGTTCGGCCCTGCCGCCGGCGAGTGACCGGCGGTCGCGGAGATCATCCGCTGCCCCCCGTGCCCGTTACGCCGCGTTTGCTGAAGGGAAACGTAGTCCTTCGGGCACGACTGTCCATCCGTGAGGCGTGCTTCGGAAGTACCCGTATCTGACTTGTGATCTCGTCGTCATCTGGGCAACATGCGTCCACGCACCACGTTGGACAAATCGCCCGAATAGTACGTTCAGCCCAGACGTGCCCGGCAACTCCACACGGGTCGGGAACGGCAAGCTTTACCGTACTGAGTCCGATCTGAGACTGATCGTCCGCAGGTCAGGGCGGGGACGCGCAGAAACGGCGGGCCGGGACGCCCCGTCAGGGACGTCCCGGCCCGCCGTCACGACGCGTGCGGGCCCCGCGGCGTCAGGAGATGCCGCGGTCGCGGAGGATCTTCTCGATCTCCGCCATCTCCGGGTCACCGCCGCCCGGCGCGGGGCCCTCGACGCCCCGCCCGGGCTTGCCGCCGCGACCCGCCGAGCGGCGGCCGTCGCCGGACTTGGCGGCGGCGCGGCCGTCGTCGGCGCCCCCGCGGCGGCTCAGCATCGCCCCGGACGCCAGGTAAAGAAGCACGGCCAGCCCCGCCACCGCGACGCCCGCCCACTTCACCGGGCTGAACGCCAGGTCGACGAAGAACTCGGTCACGCCCGTCAACGCCGCCGCGAGCGGCACCAGCGACAGGGCCGCGCCGCGCAGCCCGGTGCCCGCGCCCCGGCGGCGGTAGGCGCCCCAGCTGATCACCAGCCCGACCAGGGTCACCCCGAGACTGATCGCGAATATGGCTGCGTCGCTCATGCCGGCCCCTCATTCCGTGCGGCGGTGCTCTTCCCATCGTCACACGCGAACCGCCGGACCTGCTCCTTCTGGCGGACGGTTTGCGCCCGCCGCCGTCTCCTCCTGCGGCGGGACCCGTCCCCTAGGGACCGCCCCCGGGGTACCGGCTCCCGCGTATCAGGTCACGGCCGGACAACGGCCCGGCCGCGGGACGGCCGAGGCGCCGGGTCAGGCGACCAGCGAACGCAGCCGCGCCAGGTCGACCTCGCGCAGCGAGGCGACCACCGTCCGCCCCGGCGCGGGCGGGATGGGCAGGAGGCCGGGGACGGCGACGGTGACGCAGCCCGCCGCCTCCGCCGCCGCGACGCCGTTCGGGGAGTCCTCCAGGACCACGCAGCGCGCGGGGTCGGCGCCGAGCCGGGCGGCGGCGGTCAGATACGGCTCGGGGTGGGGCTTGGTCCGGGCGACCTCGTCCCCGGCGACACTGAGCGCGAAGTGCTCGCGGCCGACGGCGTCCAGCACCGGCTCGATCAGCCGCCGGTGGCTGGAGGACACCAGGGCCGCCGTCACCCCGGCGGCGCGGATCTCGGCGAGCAGGTCCTTGGCGCCGGGCATCATCGGGACGCAGGCGCCGAGCCGCTCGGCCATGCCGTCCAGCATCCGCCGGCCGACCTCCTCGCGCGGGGCGTCCGCCCCGGTCAGCTCCAGCATGTAGTCGACGGCGAGGTAGAGGGAGCCGCCGACCAGCCGCTCCTGGTGGGCGGGGGTCCACTCGCCGCCGAGCCACGCCATGACCTCCGACTCCACCTCCAGCCAGACGCTCTCGGAGTCGATGAGCAGGCCGTCCATGTCGAAAAGCACGGCGTGCGGGCCGCCACCAGTCACAACTCTCCCCACGGGTCGTCCGGGCCGGAGAAACCACCCTATCTATGCGATCAAGGGGCACTCCGGCCAGTCCCCCGCCGGGGGCCGGCGCCTCTTGGACGGGGTGTGCAAAGAGACGGTGACGGATGGGACACCGGACCGATAACGTGCCAGCAGTTGACTACCAACGGGTAAGGAACGGCATGAGCGCGTACCGCACCATCCTCGTCGGCACCGACGGCTCCGACTCCTCGTTCCGCGCGGTCGACAGGGCCGCGCAGCTGGCCGCCGCCACGGGCGCCACCCTCCTGCTCGCCTCCGCCTACAGCCCCATGCCGGAGCGCGAGCGCGCCAGCGCCGCCGACCGGCTCGGCGACCTGGCCTACAAGGTGCAGGGGTCCACGCCCGCCGACGACGCTCTGCGGGCCGCGCGGGAGCGGGCCGTCGCCGCCGGCGCCACCGCCATCGAGCAGGAGGCCGTCGAGGGCGACGCCGTGGACGTGCTGTCGAAGCTGGCCAAGGAGCGCCCCGTGGACCTCATGGTGATCGGCAACCGGGGGCTCAACAGCCTCGCGGGCCGCATCCTCGGCTCCGTGCCGGCGAACCTGTCGCACCGCGCCCCCTGCGACGTGCTCATCGTGCACACCACTCCGCGCGGCAAGTGACGCCCGTCCCCGCCGCCGGTGACCCGATCGTGACCCGGGTTCCGCCGCGGGCGTACAGGGCGGGGTCTGGCTTCCGGAGGGGTGGGGTACGTCACCGTCAGGACGTAGGCTGACAGCCACCGATCATGAGCGGGGCCCCCGACCCCCGGGAATGACGGCCCCCGTCGGTGACGCTGTACCTGGGCGTCGAAAGGAGGCAGCGCGTGGTCGAGCTCGAAAGCGTGCCGGAACTCGTCGATCCGGTGCTCGTGGCCGCCTTTGAGGGGTGGAACGACGCCGGGGAGGCCGCCAGCGGGGTGATCGCGCATCTGGAGTCGACCTGGGAGGCGGTGCCCATCGCCGAGCTCGATCCGGACGACTACTACGACTTCCAGGTCACCCGCCCCATCGTCGAGATGGCCGACGGCGAGACCCGCGGCATCACCTGGCCGACGACCCGCGTGTCGTGGGCGCGGCTCCCCAACGGCAAGGACGTCGTGCTGCTGCACGGCATCGAGCCCAACATGCGGTGGCGGTCGTTCTGCCGCGAGCTGGTCGGGCTGATGCTGGAGCTGGAGATCCGCAACGTCGTGCTGCTCGGCGCGCTGCTCGCCGACGCCCCCCACACCCGGCCGGTGCCGGTCACCGGCGCCGCGTCCGAGGCCGGCCTGGTCAACACCCTGAACCTGGAGCCGGCCCGCTACGAGGGACCGACCGGCATCCTCGGCGTGCTCCAGGACGCCTGCGCCAAGGCCGACCTCGACACCGTGTCGCTGTGGGCGGCCGTCCCCCACTACGTCGCCCAGCCGCCCTCCCCCAAGGCGACCCTCGCGCTGCTGCGCCGCGTGGAGGACCTCCTCGACGTCACCGTCCCGCTCGGCGAGCTTCCCGAGGAGGCCCGCGCCTGGGAGCACGGCGTCAACGAGCTCGCCGAGGAGGACTCGGAGGTCGCCGAGTACGTCCGCACGCTGGAGGAGCAGAAGGACGCCACGGAGCTGCCCGAGGCGAGCGGCGACGCCATCGCCCGCGAGTTCGAGCGCTACCTGCGCCGCCGCGACCCGGGCTGATCGCGCGGGGCGGGGCGCGCCCCGGCCTCTCGCATCCCCGGCCTCTCGCATCCCCGGCCTCTCGCATCCCCGGCGGCGCCGCGCGCACGCCGTGGAGTGCGCTGATCACGACGTCCACCGTCCCGCGGACCGCCGGCGTCTGTTGCCGGTGAGCGCGCCGCGGCCCCTACCCCGGCTCTGAGCGCGTCGGCAAGCCCGCCGTGGCGGGCCTACCGGCGCGGGACGAGGTCGGACGCCGCCGGTCAGAGCGCGATGCCGAGGAGGGCGTCGACGACGGCGGCGGCCTGGGCCGGCGCCGCCTCGTCGTCGCCGTCGGCGGAGGCCCAGGCGTCCACGGCCGCCAGCGCGGCGGGAGTGTCCAGGTCGTCGGCCAGGCCCTCGCGGACCGCGGCGGCCAGCGGGGCGGCGGGCGGGCCGGACGGGCGGGCCGCCGCGGCGCGCCAGCGGCCGAGGCGGGCGGCCGCCTCGTCGAGGGCGTCCGCGGTCCACTCCCAGTCGGAGCGGTAGTGGTGGGCCAGCAGCGCCGTCCGGATCGCCATCGGGTCGGCTCCGGACTCCCGCAGCTTCGACACGAACACGAGGTTGCCGCGCGACTTGGACATCTTCTCGCCGTCCAGGCCGACCATGCCGGAGTGCACGTAGGCGCGGGCGTGCGGCCGCTCCCCCGTGGCGACCTGCGCGTGCGAGGCGCTCATCTCGTGGTGGGGGAACGCCAGGTCCGAGCCGCCGCCCTCGACGTCGAAGGCCATGCCGAGGTACTCGATGGAGATCGCCGAGCACTCCACGTGCCAGCCGGGGCGCCCCTCCCCGAACGGCGAGTCCCACCCGGGCTCGCCGGGCCGCCGCGCCATCCACAGCAGCGCGTCGAGGGGGTCGCGCTTGCCTGGCCGGTCCGGGTCTCCCCCGCGCTCGGCGAACAGCGGCGCCATCTCCTCCCGCGTGAGCCTGCTGACCCCGCCGAACGCCGGGTCGGAGGCGATCGGGAAGTAGACGTCGCCGTCCACCTCGTAGGCGGCGTCCCGGCCGCGCAGCTTCTCGATCATCTCGATGATCAGCGGGATCGCCTCGACCGCGCCGACGTAGCGGTCGGGCGGCAGGACGCGCAGCGCGGTCATGTCGTCGCGGAAGAGCTGGATCTCCCGGTCGGCGAGCTCGCGCCAGTCCTCCCCGGTCTGCTGGGCACGTTCCAGGAGCGGGTCGTCGACGTCGGTGGTGTTCTGGACGTAGTGGACCCGGTGGCCGAGGTCCCGCCACACCCGGTTGACGAGGTCGAAGGCCAGGTAGGTGTTGGCGTGGCCGAGGTGCGTCGCGTCGTAGGGGGTGATCCCGCACACGTACATCCGGGCGATGTCGCCTGGGGACGTGGGGCGCGTCGTCCCGGTGCCGGTGTCGTGCAGGCTGAGGGCCCGGGTCGCGGCGGGCAGTCCCGCGTCGGAGAGGCTGGGGACTTCGGAGGCGGGCCACGATCGCATACAGAAAGCTTATCCATGCGTACTTCGCGGCATGAATCCGAGATCACGGCTTCCGCCGGGCGCGCCCTCAGCGGTGCCGGACGCGCGGGTCCAGCACCGAGTAGCCGATGTCGACCAGCAGGTTCGCGACGACGACGAACGACGTCACCAGAAGCGTCACCCCGATGACGACCGGGGTGTCGCCGAGCGCGATGGACTGGTAGACCAGCTGCCCCACGCCCTGCAGCCCGAACACCTTCTCGGTGACGATCGTGGAGCCGACCAGCGCGCCGAGGTCGATGCCGAGCTGGGTGACGACGGGGGCCAGCGCCGTCCGCAGCCCGTGCCGGCCGACGACGCGGCGTTCGGGCAGGCCCTTGGCCCGCGCCGTCCGCACGTAGTCCTCGCCGAGCACGTCCAGCATCGCCCCGCGGGTGAGGCGCGTGTAGGTGGCGATCATGAGGAACGCCAGCGCGATCCACGGCAGGACCATCCGGCGCAGGAAGTGCTCCTGCAGCGGGGGTCCCGCCTCGAACAGGTGGGCGGCGCCGCCGCCGAGCCCGGCGGAGAACACGTGCAGCAGCGCGAGCGCCATCACGAACGGCGGGGTGGACAGGCCGACCAGCACGAACACGGTCGCGGCCCGGTCACCGAGGCCGCGCGGCCGCATCGCGCAGAACACGCCGAGCAGCACGCCGCCGGCGAACCACAGGACGGCCGCGCCCGCCACCAGGCACAGCGTCGTGGGGAGGCGCTGGCCGATCAGGCTGGTGACCGGTACGCCGTTGATGTAGGAGTCGCCGAGGTCGCCGCGCACCAGCCGTCCGGCGAACCGCCAGTACTGGACGAGGACGGGGCGGTCCAGCCCGAGGTTGCGGCGGATCTGGCCGAGGGTGTCGGCGGTGGCGCGAGGCCCGCCGATGACGCGCTCCACCGGGACCGGCGAGACGTGCAGGAACACGAAGACCAGCGTGGCCGCCATCCACAGCACCACGACCGTGTACAGCAGGCGGCGGAGGACGAACCGCGCCACGCGCCTCACCGCCCCCCGGGCGCGCGGTCGCCGCGCGGGTCGAAGGCGTCGCGGATGCCCTCGCCGAGCAGGTTGAACGCCAGCGTCGTCGCCAGCAGCAGGACGCCCGGGACGGCCAGCAGCCACCAGGCCGCCCGGAACACGTCGCCGCCCTCGCCGAGCATCGACCCCCAGCTCGGCATCGGCGGGCGCACCCCGACGCCGAGGAACGACAGCGTCGCCTCGAACACGATCGAGGCCGGGACCAGCAGCGAGGTCAGCACGGTGACGTGCGCGGACAGGTTCGGCAGGACCTCGCCGAACATGATCCGGACGTCGGAGGCGCCGAGGGCGCGGGCCGCCTCGATGAACTCCCGCCGCCTGATCGTGATCACCTGTCCGCGGATGACGCGGGCGACCGCGGCGAACGAGAAGAAGGCGATGATCAGGATCGTCATGCTCAGGCTGGCGGCGACCGAGGTGATCTGGAACGTGGTCGCCAGCACGATGGCCACGAGCAGGTACGGCAGGGCGAGCATCATGTCCATGAGCCGGGCGAGCAGGGCGTCCAGGGCGCCGCCCGCGAACCCCGCGAGGGTTCCGACGGCGGTCCCGGCGGCGGAGGCGAGAAGGGCCGCGAGGATCCCGACGGCCAGGGAGATCCGTGCCCCGTAGGCGGCGCGCACGAGGACGTCGCGGCCGAGCTGGTCGGCGCCGAGCGGGAACCGCGCTCCCGGCCCGCGCGGCTGCCCTCCGGCGTCCAGGCCGGTGCGCGGGAAGGTCGCGTCGTAGGGGTGGCCGGTCAGGTGCGCCCACAGCGGCGCCAGCGCCGCGAACGCCAGGATCAGCGCGAGGACGGCGAGCGCCGCGACCGCGAGCCGGTCGCGGCGGAACCGGGTCCAGGCGAGCTGGCAGGGGGTGCGGCCCTCCACGGGCAGGGCCTCGTCCGGCGCCGCCCTCGGCCTGCGGGTCTCGACCTCGGCGTAGCTGCTCATCGCGCCGCCGCGCGTGCCACCGCTGCCATCCGCACTCCCCGTCTGCCGATGACCCTTCGCGGGCGGCTTCGCCCCGACGAAGATCGCATTAGGTAGTCAAACTAGCACCGAGCGTCATGTTCCGCAGCCGGAGCCGGCAAGTGGGCAGGGCGGGTCCCTGTCAGCGCACGCGGCTCCAGGCGTGCGGGTCGCCGGGGACGGCGGAGAAGTCGTACCGGACGCCGGTCCGGCCGAGGGCGACGAGGCTGACGGAGGTCGTGCCCCACACGCGGCCGTCGCCCAGGTCGAGCAGGGGGAGCAGGGCGCGGTGGTCGGCGCGGGGCAGGCCGCCGCCGTCCACCAGTGGCAGCCATGCGCCCCAGGCCCGTTCCACGGTGTCCTCGAGGCGCGGCTCGGGGCGCGGCGCGGCGGCCAGAAGCGGCCGGAAGTGCGCGAGCCGCGCCGCCATGTAGGCGTCCTCGGTCTCGCCCTCCGGCTGGCCCTCCCCCTCCAGCCCGCTGTTGACGATCATGTGCAGGCCGGGTCCGAGCCCGCGCTCGGTCAGGGCCGCGCCGTCCCAGCTCCACAGCCGCACCCGGTCGGGTTCGGCGCCGACGAGGTGGAACGGGTCGAACGCGGCGAGGTCCGGCCCGCCGAGCTTGCCGTCGGCGGCGACCCGCAGCGGCAGCTCCCCGCGGGAGGCGCGGCCCGCCTCGGGAGCCATGGCGCCGCGGCCGTTCAGCACGACGGCGGCCCGCGGCGCGCCGGGGTCCACCGCCAGCCAGGTGCCGCCCGCGCGCAGGTCGCGGCCGCCGACGAGGCCGGGGCGGTCCGGCCAGTGCCGGGCGGGCGGCTCCCACGCGCGCGCGGTGAACTCGTCGCGCACGCCCACGAGGAGCACCGGAACCGGGGAGGACGGGTCGACACTGATGATCGCCGTACACATGCCCCAATTGGAGCATTCCACCGGTGCGCCGATCCCGGCGGGGGCGGGCTACAGCGGCGGCCAGGGGATGGCGGGCCAGTCCTCGGGCGGGTAGGGGTGGATGCGGTGCTTGAGCATCAGCTCGACGCGGCGCCGGGTGGCGTCGACCTCCTCGGCGGTGAGCAGCTCGGCGAGCCGCGCGCCGAGGGCGCCGCCGCGCAGCCCCGCGTCGACCCGGCCGAGCGCCTCGACGGCCTCCGGGGTCAGGGGCTTGCCGCGCCACTGCCACAGCACGGTGCGCAGCTTGTACTCGACGGAGAAGCAGACGCCGTGGTCGCAGCCGTACACGTGGCCGTCGCCGGGAGGCAGCAGGTGACCGATCTTGCGGTCGGCGTTGTTGACGACGGCGTCGAAGACGGCCATCCGGCGGACGGCCTCGTCGTCGGAGCGCGACAGGCCGACGAGGTCGACGCCGGGGTCGGGCTCCACCCACAGCTGCACCATGCCGGGCCCGTAGGGGCCGTCGCGGTGGACGGTGGGCGGGACGGTGTTCCAGCCCATCGCCTTGGAGACCTCGTAGGCGGCGACCTCCCGCTCGGCGAGGGTCCCGTCGGGGAAGTCCCACAGGGGCCGCTCCCCCGCGACCGGCTTGTAGACGCAGTTGGCCGACACCCCGTCGTGCTCGATCGCGCAGTAGAGGGTGGCGTTGGACGCCTGGACGAGCCGGCCCTCCACGGCGAGGCGGCCGGCGGACAGCAGCCGTTCGGCGGCGGCCGCGTCGCGCGGGGACACCGCGCGCCCGGCCTCGCCCGGCCCGCCTGCGTCGCCGGCGGGCGCCCGGCCCCGGGAGGACTGCGTCATGCGTTCATTCTCCCGGCCACGTCGTCCATGATCCAGCACAGCGGGGTGTCATCTCAGCCGAGGTATCCGTTCTGGCGGGGGCAGACGTGCCCCTCGCTGTCGAGCGGCAGGCCGCACAGCGGGCACGGCGGGCGTCCCGCCGCGACCACCTTCAGGGCGCGCTCGGCGAACGCGCGGGCCTGCGCCGCGCTGATCCGCACCCGCAGCACCGCGACGGCGGGGTCGTCCTCGCCGACCTCGGGCTCCTCGTCGGACTCGGTGACCTCCTGCGCCTCGATGACCACCTGCTCGCCGTCGGGGTCCCAGGCCAGCGCCATCGTGCCGACCTTGAACTCCTCCTCGACGGGCTGGTCGAGGGGACCGTCGTCCTTGAGCTCGGAGGGGGCGACCGGGGGCACGTCGGCGTCCCCGCCGCTGCGCCGCAGGACCTCGTCCAGCAGCTCCTCCAGCCGCTCGGCCAGCAGCGTCACCTGGAACTTCTCCAGGCCGACGCTGGTGACGCGGCGGCCGGAGCGCGCCTGCAGGTAGAACGCGCGGTCGCCGGGGCGCCCGACGGCGCCGGCGACGAAGCGCTCCGGCGGATCGTAGGAGATGACGGGCATGACAACGACCCTACGCGCCGCCGCCCACGACCGCGTCACTCGACCCGAGTCCGTCTTTCCCGGAACGTTCCTCCGGCGGTTCCGGGATCAGCCCGGCGACGTCGCCTCCGGTGTCGTTGAGCCGGACGACGAACGGGCGCGTCTCGGTGTAGCGGATCACGGTGAGCGACGCCGGGTCGGCCTGGATGCGCTGGAACTGGTCCAGGTGCAGGCCGAGGGCGTCGGCGACGATCGACTTGATGATGTCGCCGTGGCTGCACACGGCGTAGAGCGCGTCCGGCCCCCGGGCGGCGGCGATCCGCTCGTTCCAGTCGCGGACGGCGGTGACGGCGCGGTGCTGGGCGTCCGCCAGCGCCTCCCCCGCCTCGCCGGGGAACCGCGCGGCGCTCGGATGGGCCTGCACGACGCGCCAGAGCGGCTCCTCGGCCAGCTCCTTGAGGGGACGGCCCGTCCAGTCGCCGTAGCGGACCTCGCCGAACCGGTCGTCGGTCTCGACCTTCTCGACCTTCTCGGCGTGCCCCGCGGCCACGGCCTCGGCGGTCTCGACGCAGCGTTCCAGCGGGCTGGACACGACGGCGGCGAGCGGCAGGGGCGCCAGGCGGGCGGCGAGCGCCGCCGCCTGCGCGCGGCCGCGCTCGTCCAGGCGCACTCCGGGCGTCCATCCGGCCAGCACGGGGCCGGTCATAGCGGTCAGGCCATGCCGAACCAGCAGAAGCGTCGTCACACCGGCCACTCTAGGAGATCATCCGGACGTCCCGACGCCCCGGATGCGCGACAATGCGTGGTGTGATCGTCGACAAGGCCATCTACGCCGGCGGGAAGCGCCGCGACATCGAGGGCGACATCAGCGACGCCTTCGACCTCGCCCGCGAGGACGGCGAGTGCTTCCTGTGGATCGGCCTCTTCGAGCCCGACGAGGACGAGTTCGAGCTGGTCAAGGACGAGCTGAACCTGCACCCGCTGGCGGCCGAGGACGCGGTCTCCGCGCACCAGCGGCCCAAGATGGAGCGCTACGACGACACGCTGTTCGTGGTGCTGAAGACGCTCGCCTACGTCGACAAGACCTCCGACATCGAGGTCGGCGAGATCATGGTCTTCCTCGGCCGCGACTTCGTGGTGACCGTCCGGCACGGCGCCGGGAACCCGCTCGGGCCGGTCCGCAAGCGGCTGGAGGACAACCCGGAGCTGCTCGGCCACGGCGCCACCGCCGTCCTGTACGCCGTGTGCGACGAGGTCGTCGACCGGTACGGCGTCGTCGCCCACGAGGTCGAGGTCGACATCATCGGGCTGGAGCGGGCCGTGTTCGACCCGAACGCCCGGGACGTCACCGCCGACATCTACTCGCTCAAGCGGGAGGTGCTGGAGTTCCGCGGCGCCGAGGACCCGCTCGTCCCCGTGCTGCAGGAGATCGTGAAGGGCCGGGTCGCCGAGTGCGGCTCCACCCGCGAGTACTTCCGCGACGTCCTGGACCACCTGCTGCGCGTCGACGGGCAGGTCGACGCGCACAACGAGCTGCTCAACAGCGTGCTGACCGCGCACCTGGCGCTGCTCGGCAAGCGGCAGAACGAGGACATGCGCAAGATCTCCGCGTGGGCCGCGATCATCGCCGTGCCCACCGCGATCGCCGGGATCTACGGCATGAACTTCGACCACATGCCCGAGCTCCACTGGACCATCGGGTACCCGCTGGTCATCGCGGTGATGGCCGTCGTGTGCGTGCTGCTGTTCCGCCGCCTGCGCAAGAGCGGCTGGCTCTAGGCGCCGGAGTCGTGAGGGGACGCGGGCGCGGCGAGGAGCACCGCCCACAGGTGCGACTCGGCGTCCTGCGACTCCAGGCGGCGGCGGATCCGCTCCACGCCGGAGCGCGTGGGCAGCGCCAGCCAGACCAGCAGCGGGTAGCCGACGACGAACCCCGCGACGAAGACCAGCTCGCTGTGGGCGACCATCGCCAGCGGGAGTCCCAGCAGGATCACGCCCTCGGCGAGGGCGAACCGCAGCAGGACGGCCTGCCGGAACATCATCAGCGCGGTCCGCGCCGCCGCGGCCGGGTCGGCGCCCGGCGCCATCGGGCGCGGAGCGCGGGGCCCGGCGAGCAGGGCCGGCAGCGCGGCGGCCGCGAGCGGCAGGTAGATCCACGACGGCCCGTCCCCGGGGCCGTCCTCGACGATCAGCGGCACGATCGCCAGGATCAGGACGGGGGCGGCCAGCAGCGCCAGCATCATCAGGCGCATCCGGCCGAGCTCGGTGCCGCCTCGCAGCGAGGCGAGGTAGCCGGGGTCGTCACCGGGGCCGGCGCCGAACACCGGCGCCACGTCCGGCCCGCCGTCGCCTTCCGGCGTCTTCGGCGAGTACATCGAGAACGGGGGTGGCGCCATGGCTGCGAACTCTAACCCGGCGGTGCCCCGCCGCAATAGATCCTCACCAGGATCTTCGCGCCGCGGACCCGCCCGGCCGGGGCGGCCGCTCGCTTTCCGCGCCGCTCGCCCGGACCGCTAGATTGGCCGCCTATGAAGGAGCGTCACCTCGGGCGGAGCGGGCTGCTGGTGTCCCGGCTGGGACTCGGCACCATGACCTGGGGCCAGGACACCGCCCCGGACGAGGCGGCCGCGCAGCTCATCGCCTTCGTAGAGGCCGGGGGCACCCTGGTCGACACCGCCGACGTCTACAGCGACGGCGACAGCGAGCGCATCCTCGGCCACCTGCTGCGCGAGCTGGTCGACCGCGACGACCTCGTCGTCGCGACCAAGGCCGCGATCCGGCCGAACGGGCGCTACGACGCCTCGCGCCGGCACCTGCTGCACGCCCTCGACGCCTCCCTCGACCGCATGGACCTCGACCACGTCGACCTGTGGCAGCTGCACGTCTACGACCCGGGCACGCCGCTGGAGGAGACGCTCTCGGCGCTGGACGAGGCGGTCTCCTCGGGCCGGGCCCGCTACGTCGGCGTCTCCAACTACGCGGGCTGGCAGGTCGCCAAGGCCGCCGCCTGGCAGCGGGCCTGGCCGGGCCGCGCGCCGGTCGTGTCGGCGCAGCTGGAGTACTCGCTGCTGCGCCGCGACATCGAGCGGGAGGTCGTGCCCGCCGCGCTGGACGCCGGGGCGGGGCTGCTGCCGTGGTCGCCGCTCGGCCGCGGCGTCCTCACCGGCAAGTACCGCACCGGCATCCCCGCCGGGTCGCGCGCCGCCGCGCCGCACTTCGCCGACTTCGTCCAGCCCTACCTGGACGAGGAGTGCGCCCGCATCGTGGAGTCGGTGGTGACCGCCGCCGAGGGCCTCGGGTGCTCCCCGCTCGCCGTGGCGCTGGCGTGGGTCCGCGACCGCGAGGGCGTCGCCGCGCCGATCGTCGGCGCGCGGACCGCGGCGCAGCTCGGCGCGATCCTGGAGAGCGAGGAGGTCACCCTGCCGCACGAGATCCGCAGCGCGCTGGACGACGTCTCCGATCTCTCCGACGCCGCCTCCCACCCGTGATCCGTCCCGCACCCGTGATTCGTGCGTGAACCCCGGGGCCGTCCGTGGCACGCTCTGGACGGTCCACCGCCAACCGAGATCAGCCGTGACGGGAAGCCCGTGACCGACACCCCTGAACAGTCCGCCGCCCCCTCGGCCGCCGAGCGCAAGGCGCGCGCCGAGGCCGCCATGCGCGCGGCCGAGGCCGCCGCCGGAGCGCTCGACGGGCGGGACTCCCCCGCGCCCGCACCCGCGCCGCCGCCGGAGCCCGCCGCCGGCCCGGAGGAGGACCTGCGCGCCCTCGGCGGGCTGTTCGCCGAGACCGGCGTGCCCGCCGCGCTCGCCTCCCGCGCCGCGGCGCGGCTGGGGCCGGGCGCCGCCGGACGGCTGCGCGAGGACCCGTGGCGCCTGCTGAGCGTCCCCGGCGTCCGGCCCGGCCAGGCCGACCATTTCGCCCGCGCCCTGCTCGGCGAGGACGCCCGCCCGGACGATCACCGCCGCGGCGGGGCCCTCGTCCTGCACCTGCTGACGGAGGCGGCCCGCCAGGGCCACACGGTCACGCCCGCCGCCGACGTGCTGACCGCGCTGGAGCGCCTGCGCTTCCCCGACCCGCGGCGCGCCGTCGACGCGGCGCTGGACGAGGCGGAGGTCCTGTCGCTGACCGAGGAGCCGGAGTTCGACGAGGAGGCGTTCGAGGAGGGCGCCGAGCCGCCGGAGCCGGAGGAGACGCTCGGCCCGGCGCGGTGGGCGCTCGCGGAGGAGGCGGCGGCCGAGGGGTTCCAGCGCCTGACGCTGAC
This sequence comes from Actinomadura sp. NPDC048021, assembly GCF_040653135.1. NCBI lineage: Bacteria > Bacillati > Actinomycetota > Actinomycetes > Streptosporangiales > Thermomonosporaceae > Actinomadura > Actinomadura sp. NPDC048021. The sequence goes on along the minus strand of NZ_JBEZJQ010000020.1, from coordinate 24,244 downwards.
CGCCGCGCCGCTGCTTGACGACGCGGCCCTGAAGGGCCTGCGCGACGGGCTCCCCGAGGACCGCTCCCTGGCCCTCACCGCCGCGCTGCGCACCGGCGTCAGCATCCTGTCCGGCGCGGCGGACGGCCTCGCCCGCACGATCGCCGGGATCGCCTCCGCCGCGGTCTCGCAGGGCCTGCGGACGGCCGTGGCGGCACCCACCGACCGCGCCGCCGCCGATCTCGCGGCCGCCTTCCCCGCCGCCGCGGCGGAGGGCGTCGCGGTCACCAGCCTGCACCGGCTGCTGGAGCCGCGCGAGGACCCCTCGGCCGCGCCCGGGGCCGTCGTCTACGGGCGCGGCGAGCAGCGGCCCTTCGATCTCGACCTGCTCGTCGTGGCGGACGGCGCGGCGCTCGACGTCGAGCTGTGCGCGGTGCTGGCCGAGGCGTGCCCCGACGGCGCCCACCTCGTGCTGTGCCGCGAGCCCGGCGCCCCGCCGCCCGCCGGGCCCGGCCGTCCGCTGGACGATCTGGAGGCGTCGGAGACCGTGCCCGTCGTGGCGCTGGACGCGGAGCCGCCGTCCGACCCGCTCGGCGTCCTGACCGAGGCGGTGCGCGGCGGCGAGCTGACCGCCGTGGACGCCCCGGGCCGCGAGGTGGTCATCGTGCCCGCCGAGGACGCCGGCGAGGCGGTGCACCGGACCGTCCAGCTCGTCACCGACTCGATCCCCCGCGCCCTCGGCATCCCCGTCGAGGACGTCCAGGTCGTCGCCCCGGCGGCGGGCGGGGACGCGGGCGCGGGCGCCCTGAACGCCGCGCTCAAGGCCCGGCTGAACCCCGGCCCCGGCGCGTTCGGCGGTTTGGACCCCGGCGACCGCGTGGTCGTCGCGGCGCCGCTCCCGCAGGCGCCGCTCGGCGAGACGGGCGTGGTGACCGGCGGCGGCCCGCACGGGCTGGAGGTCGACTTCCCGGGAGGCGCCGCGGTCGTCGCCCCGGCAGAGGCGTCCCGGCTGCGGCACGGCTGGGCGGTGCCCGTGGCGCTCGCGCGCGGGACGCGGCGGCCCGGCGTGGTGGCGGTCCTGGGCGCGGACGGCCTGTCACGGCCGCTGGTGGCCACCGCGTTCGGCCTCGCGCGCCGCCACCTGTCCGTCGTGCAGGCGGCCGGACCCGCCCTGGCCAGGGCCGTCCGCGAGGAGGACGCGCCCGCGCGGCGCACCAGGCTCGCGAGGCTGGTGGCCCAGTGAGGTACTGATGGGTAAAGAAACCCCCGTGTCGCGGTTTACGGACGACCCCGTATGGGACACGATGTCAACAAGGGACAGGGTCAACAAGGTCAGGCACGGCATCGGGTGGAGGAGCGACATGCCCCAGCGGCTCAGGCGGCTCGGAACGGCGTCGGCGGCGGTCTCGGCGGGGGCGCTCGTCCTCGTCCTCGCCGCCCCGGCGGCCGAGGCGGCGGCGGAGACGTGCAAGAAGGGCGTCGACCCCGAGAGCACGGTCGAGAACTGGAAGTGCAACCTCGGCAACCTGCGCGAGGCGCTCACCCCGAAGACGCCCGCGCCGACGCCGGCGCCGACCAAGAGCCTGAAGCCCGTCCCTGAGAAGACCACGAAGAAGACCAGGACGCCGGCCAAGGCGCCCGCCAAGGCCCCCCGCAAGGCGCCCTCTGCGCCGAGCGGCGGGAGGGGCGCGGTGCCCGGCCCGGCACCGATGACAGGGCCGGGCGGACTCAAGCCGTACTCCGGGCAGGCGCCCGCCACCGCGGCGGGACTGCCCGGCGTGCTGCCCACCCCTGAGATCGCGGCCGACCCGAACGCCGTCGGCGGGACGGCCGCCATGCCGCAGACCCGCCTCATCTCCCCCGTCGCCGCCACCGGCCAGGACAACGGCCAGATGATGCTGATCGCCGCGGCGGCCGGGGCCGCCGGGGCCGTGGGCGCGCTCAACGTCAGCGTCGCGGGCCGCGCCCTCCGCCGCCGGCGCGGGGCCCGCTGAGAACGGCTCCCTCGGCCGCGCCGGAGTCCGGCGCGGCCGCCGGGGTCACATGGAGGGCGCGCCGATGGAGTGCAGCCCGCCGTCGACGTGGACGATCTCGCCCGTCGTCGCGGGGAACCAGTCCGACAGGAGGGCCGCGCAGGCGCGGGCCGTCGGCTCGCTGTCCTTGATGTCCCAGCCGAGCGGGGCCGCCTTCGGCCACAGCTCCGTCATGCCCTCGAAACCGGGGATGCTCTTGGCCGCCATCGTCGCGAGCGGGCCCGCGGCGACGAGGTTCACCCGGATGCCCTGCGGGCCCAGGTACTTGGCCAGGTAGCGGGCGCACGACTCCAGGCCGGCCTTGGCCACGCCCATCCAGTCGTAGACCGGCCACGCCTTGGTGGCGTCGAAGTCGAGGCCGACGACCGAGCCGCCGTCCTTCATCAGCGGCAGGCACGCCATCGTCAGCGACTTCAGCGAGTACGCGGAGGCGTGCACGGCTGTGGCGACGTCCTCCCAGGGCGTCTCCAGGAAGTTCCCGCCGAGCGCGGTCTGGGGCGCGAAGCCGATCGCGTGGACCACGCCGTCGAGGCGGTCGAAGCCGCTGTCGCGCAGGTTCCCGGCGAGGGCGCCCAGCTGGTCGGCGTCGGTCACGTCGAGTTCCAGCACCGGCGGCGGGTTGTCAGGGCCGGACGGCAGCCGCTTGGCGGTCCGCTGCGTGAGGGTGGGCCGCGGGTAGGCGGTCAGCACCACCTCGGCGCCCTGCTCCTGCGCGATCCGCGCGACGTGGAAGCCGATGGAGGCGTCGGTGAGGACGCCGGTGACCAGGATGCGCTTGCCTTCGAGGATTCCCATGACTGTCAGTGCCCCATTCCCAGGCCGCCGTCGACCGGGATCACGGCCCCGGTGATGTAGGCGGCGTCCTCACTGGCGACGAACCGGACGGCCTTGGCGATCTCCTCCGGCTTCGCGATGCGGCCGAGCGGCACCGCGGCGGTGATGGCCTTCTGCTGGTCCTCCGTCAGCACCGCCGTCATGTCGGTGTCGACGAACCCGGGCGCCACCACGTTGACCGTGATGCCCCGGGACCCGAGCTCGCGGGCGAGCGAGCGCGCGAACCCGACCATGCCGGCCTTGGACGCGGCGTAGTTGGACTGCCCCGGCGAGCCCAGCAGCCCCACGACCGAGGAGACCAGCACGATCCGGCCCGCGCGCTTGCGCATCATGCCCTTGACCGCGCGCTTGGCCACCCGGAACGACCCGGTCAGGTTGGTGTCGAGGACCGAGGTGAACGACTCCTCGCTCATGATCGCCAGAAGCGTGTCCTTGGTGATCCCCGCGTTGGCGACGACCACCTCGATGGGCCCCTGCTCCGCCTCCACCTTGCTGAAGGCCGCGTCGACGTCCTCGGCGCTCGTCACGTCGCACCGGACGCCGAACAGCCCCTCGGGCGGCTCTCCGGACCGGTAGGTGACCGCGACCGCGTCGCCCGCCGCGGCCAGCTCGCGGGCGATGGCGAGGCCGATGCCCCGGTTACCGCCGGTCACGAGGACAGAGCGACTCATCAGGACCCTCTCGTTGTACTGCTCGTTGGCTGCTGCACGACATTAGCGGCCCGTGCGGCCGCTGCGGATGTGCCGAACCGACAAGATCCGCTCACCTCCCTTTGTTCGCGCGGCGCGCGGGCCCCCGGCGGGACGGGCGCGGACGGTAGGTTGCGGAGGGTGCATGACATCGATCCCGCCTTCACCGCGCTGCCGCTTCGCGCGCTGGCCGACGCGGCGCTGTCCCGCGCCAGGGAGCTGGGCGCGCAGCACGCCGACTTCCGCCTGGAGCGCATCCGCAGCCAGACCCTCCGGCTCCACGACGCCGCCCTGGAGACCGCCCTGGACGCCGACGACGTCGGGCTGTCGGTCCGGGTCGTCAAGGACGGCACCTGGGGCTTCGCCGCCGGCATCGACCTGACGCCCGACGGCGCCGCCCGCGTCGCCGCGCAGGCCGTGGAGGTCGCCGCCGTCGCCAGGGCCGTCAACCGCGAGCCCATCGAGCTGGCGCCCGAGCCCGTCCACGGGGAGCGCACCTGGGTCTCGGCCTACGAGACCGACCCCTTCGAGGTGCCGACCGCCGACAAGGTCGCGCTGCTGGCGGGCTGGAGCCGCCTGCTGCTCGGCGACGACCGCGTCGACCACGTCGACGCGACCCTGCTGCAGGTCAAGGAGAACAAGTTCTTCGCCGACCTCGCCGGCACGGTCACCACCCAGCAGCGCGTCCGGCTGCATCCCGTCGTCAACGCCGTGGGCATCGCCGGCGGCCTGTTCGACACGATGCGCACGCTGGCGCCGCCCGCCGGATACGGATGGGAGTGGCTGTCGGGCGAGCACTGGGACTGGGACGGCGAGCTCGCCCGCATCCCCGAACTGCTCGCCGAGAAGCTCGCCGCGCCGTCGGTGGAGCCGGGGGTGTACGACGTCGTCGTCGACCCGTCCAACCTGTGGCTGACGATCCACGAGTCGATCGGGCACGCCACCGAGCTGGACCGGGCGCTCGGCTACGAGGCCGCCTACGCGGGCACCTCGTTCGCCACCCCCGACAAGCTCGGGACGCTGCGGTACGGCTCCGAAATCATGAACGTCACCGGGGACCGGACCACCGAGCACGGGCTGGCCACCATCGGCTACGACGACGAGGGCGTGCAGGCCCAGTCGTTCGACATCGTCTCCGGGGGCCTGTTCACCGGCTACCAGACCGACCGCCGCATCGCCCGCCTCACCGGCGCCGAGCGCTCCAACGGCTGCGCCTTCGCCGACGCCGCGTCCAGCATGCCGATCCAGCGGATGGCGAACGTCTCGCTCAAGCCCGCCGAGGGCGGCCCGTCCACCGAGGAGCTGATCTCCGGGGTCGAGCGCGGCATCTACATCCTCGGCGACAAGAGCTGGTCGATCGACATGCAGCGCTACAACTTCCAGTTCACCGGGCAGCGGTTCTTCCGCATCGAGAACGGCCGCCTCGCCGGGCAGCTCCGCGACGTCGCCTACCAGGCGACCACCACCGACTTCTGGAACTCGATGGAGGCCGTCGGCGGGCCGCAGACCTACGTGCTCGGCGGCGCGTTCAACTGCGGCAAGGGCCAGCCGGGGCAGGTCGCGCCGGTCAGCCACGGCTGCCCGTCGGCGCTGTTCCGGGGCGTCAACATCCTCAACGCGCTGAAGGAGGCCGGCCAGTGAGCACGATCAGGCCGCAGGAGGCCGTCGAGCGGGCCCTGTCGCTGTCGCGCGCCGACGACTGCGTCGTCATCGCCGACGAGGCGAGCACCGCGAACCTGCGGTGGGCGGGCAACACCCTGACCACCAACGGCGTGACCCGCTCCAGCCGCCTCACCGTCATCGCGCTGCGGAACACGGCGGACGGCGTGGCGGCGGGCGTGGTGTCGCGGTCGGCCGTCGGCGCCGACGGCATCGAGGACCTGGTGCGCGCCGCCGAGGCCGACGCCGCCGGCAACGAGGCCGCCGAGGACGCCCGGCCGCTGGTCTCCGAGGGGCCGCCCTCCGGCGCGGCCGGATGGGACGACGAGCCCGCCGAGACCGGGATCGGGGTGTTCGAGGGCTTCGCTCCCGCGCTGGGCGAGGCGTTCGCCGCCGCGCAGGACGGCGACCGGCGCCTGTACGGGTTCGCCAACCACGTCCTCACCTCGACGTTCCTCGGCTCCTCGGCGGGGCTGCGGCTGCGCCACGACCAGCCCACGGGGCTGCTGGAGCTGAACGCCAAGGGCGCGGGCGGCTCGGCGTGGGCGGGCGTGGGCACCCGCGACTTCACCGACGTCGACGTCGCCGGCCTCACCGGCGGGCTCGCCCGGCGGCTGGAGTGGGGCGAGCGGCGCGTGGACCTGCCGGCCGGCCGGTACGAGACGATCCTGCCGCCGTCCGCCGTCGCCGACCTGATGATCTACCTGTACTGGTCGGCGGGCGCCCAGGACGCGCAGGACGGCCGGACGGTGTTCAGCGCCCCCGGCGGCGGCACCCGCGTCGGGGAGCGGCTCAGCGACCTGCCGGTCACCCTGTCCAGCGACCCGGCCGCGCCAGGCATGCAGTGCGCCCCGTTCGTCATCGCGCACGCCTCCAGCCGCGAGTCCTCGGTGTTCGACAACGGGCTCGCGCTCGGCCCCACCGACTGGATCCGCGAGGGCGCCCTCGCGTCCCTCGCCCAGACCCGGCACTCCGCCGAGCGCACCGGCCTGCCGCTCACCCCCGCCGTCGACAACCTGTCGATGAGGGGTCCGGACGGCGGCGCGTCCCTGGAGGAAATGATCGCCCGCACCGAGCGCGGGCTGCTGCTGACGTGCCTGTGGTACATCCGGGAGGTCGACACGCAGAGCCTGCTGCTGACCGGCCTCACCCGCGACGGCGTCTACCTCGTCGAGGACGGCGAGGTCGTCGGGGCCGTGAACAACTTCCGGTTCAACGAGAGCCCGGTCGACCTGCTGTCGCGGATCTCCGAGGTCGGCGAGACGGGGCCGACGCTGCCGCGCGAGTGGTCGGACTACTTCACCCGCACCGCCATGCCGGCGATCCGGGTCCCCGACTTCCACATGTCGACGGTGAGCCAGGCCACCTGAGCCGCCGCGGCCGGGGACGGCGCGAGGGTGTCGCCGGGGCCGGGCCGGTCCCGGCGCCGGCGCCCCCGCCCTCCCCGGCGCGGCGGGCCGGACGCCGGGGCGGCCCCGGCGCCGGGCCCGGCGCGCGTCAGGCGTCCTCCAGGCGGAAGCCGACCTTCATGGTGACCTGGAAGTGGCCCACCTCGCCGTCCTCGATATGGCCGCGGACCTCGGTCACCTCGAACCAGTCGAGGTGCCGCAGGGTCTGCGAGGCGCGCCGGACGCCGTTGCGTATGGCGGCCTCGACGGACTCCGGCGAGGTCCCCACGATCTCGGTCACGCGGTACGTGCGATCGGTCATCGACTCCTCCAGATGTTTTGCCCGGTGCCGCCGGTGCGGGTCGGCCTCCATGGGCTTACCGTGGAATGGTGAAGGTCAATCACCGCCACCACCGCGAGCCGGCGGTCTACACGGTCACCGACGCTCCCCGCCCCATGTCGGAGGACATCGGCCACCGCCAGCGCCGGTACCTGATGTCCATGGGCGTCCGCACGATCTGCTTCGTGGGGGCGGTGGTGGCCGCCGTGGCGGGCGCGCCGTGGTGGCTCGCGCTGCTCATGGTGGTCGGCGCCGCGGTGCTCCCCTACGTCGCCGTGATCTTCGCGAACGGGGGTCGCGAACCGACCGCCCGGGCGGCCTTCGACGACCATCACCGCCGGGAACAGAAGCCGGTTTCCGGACAGCGACCAGAAATCCGGTCGTGACATTCTCTTGACTAACCGCGGGGGGTTTCGGTGTACGATTTGTACCGGCGCTCTGGTCCCCCGTCGGAGCGCCCGTGCCGGTGTTCCGGGCCCCCGTCGGAACACCGATGATGCGGCGCCGGGTGGATTGCCCCCGTATCCACCCGGCGCCGCTTTTATTTGCCCGGGGATCCCGTTGACGCCTCCCATGCTCACGGATGACCTCCCCCGCACCTTCGCTTGACCGACCTGTCCGGGCCGGGCACATCCTCGCGAGAACGCAAGCCCTCCGCGCTGTCCTGGTCCGGCCATGCCCCCAAAACGGGTCATTTCACATCCTTTCGCGCCCGGAATCGCGGGGCCCGGGCGCTGCCGCGCGGGCCCCTTCGCCAGGGCGGCCGGGCGCGGGCCGATCCTTCCCGCCGCCCGCCGCGTACTGCTGAGCGGCGCCCCCTTGACGAAGGCGGCTGTCGAGACGAACATCACAGCTGCCTCGCCTGAGACATATCGACCATGTGTCTCAGTGGCGGGCCGTCCGCCCCCGGGCGCGGCACGGCCCGCAGCCCCGCCCGGGAAACGGAGATCGGCCATGAGCGCTTTCGACGACGTGCCCGAGTGGGCGCCCAGGAACCTGCCGGAGCCGGGCGGCCCCGCGTCCCCCACCCCTTTCCTCGGCGCCTCGCAGCCGGCCGGGCTCCCGCCCCGCAGCACGCCGGGCGACCGGGAGGACGAGCCCTTCGACGCCTTCAGCAGACCCGACCGGTCCCCCCGTCGCCCGGGCCCGGCGCACGCCGCCGAACAGCCGCGGGGGCCGTGGGCGCTGGGCGGGGGCCGGCCGCCGCGGCGGATCGGCGGCGTCCTGCTCGGGCCGCTGGCGGGCGCCGTCGGCCTGGTGCTGCTCACCGGGTTCGGCGCGTACGCGATCGCCTCGACGGGCGACGGCTGCTCCGGCGGCGCGGTGACGCTCGACGTGGCCGCGGCGCCGGACGTCGCACCGGCGGTCGTGCGGGCGGCACGGCGTTTCAACGACGCGCGCCGCGAGGCGGGCGGGCGGTGCGCCCGCGCGCGTGTGCGCGCCGCCGACCCCGCCGCGGTCGCGACGCTGCTGTCCGGCAAGGGCGTGGCCGGCGTCGCCCGCAGGCCGGACGTCTGGATCCCCGACTCCTCGCTCTGGACCGCGCTCGTCGGCGGCTCCGGGCACGCCCCGGCGGGCGGCGCCTCGGGACGGTCCGCCGGGATCGCCTCGACTCCGATCGTCCTGGCCGTGCCGCGCGGCCTGGCGACGCAGCTGCGCAACCTCGGCGCCCCGGAGCGGCCGTCGTGGAAGGACCTGCTCGCCGCGGCCGGGACGGCCCCGGACGCCGGACGGGATCCGGCCGACGACGCCGGGGTGATCCCGCCGCGGCTGCTCCGGCTCCAGGTCCCCGATCCGGCCCGCAGCGCGACCGGCATGGGCTCGCTGATCCTGGCGGGTGCGCTGCTGGGCGGCGCCCCCGGCGGCGAGGCGTCGTTCACCGGGGTGGTCCGCACGATCCGGGAGGGCGTCGCCGTCTCCGTCGACGCCGAGTTCGCCGCGTTCGCGGCGTCCGCCTCGTCCGGCCGGGGCGAGGCGGACCGCTACCCGGTCGCGATGGCGCCCGAGCAGGCGGTGTTCGCCTACAACGCGCGGCGCCCGGCCGAGGCGGCGGTCGCCGTGTACCCGGCCGAGGGGACGGTCTACCTCGACCACCCGTTCACCGTCCTGGCGCAGGACCGGGCCAAGGCGAGCGCGGCGCGCTTACTCGAGAAGGAGCTCGCGGGCAGGGCCGCCCGGGAGGACCTCCAGCGGCTGGGCTTCCGGACGCCCGGCGGAACCGCGCCCGCGTCGTTCTCCCCGCGGACCGGGCTGGATCCGCAGCCCCCGGTGGCGCTCCCCGACACGCCCGCCGCGGAGGTGCGGCGCACCATGCAGTCGTGGGCCCAGCTGTCGCTGAGCATCCGGATGCTGAGCATCATCGACGTGTCGGGGTCGATGGACGAGGAGGTCGGGCCCGGCGTGACGCGGCTGCAGTCCACGGTGCGCACGGCCCAGAGCGGGCTGGCGCTGCTGCCGGACGACAGCGAGCTCGGCCAGTGGATCTTCTCCACGGAGCTCCAGGGCGGCCGGGACTGGCGGGAGCTGGTCAGCGTGGGACCGCTCGACGAGCGGCTGGGCTCGGCGACCCGGCGGCAGCTCGTGCTGAGCGCGTTCGCGCGGATCCGGGTGAAGGAGCACGGCGACACCGGGCTGTACGACACGGTCATGGCGGCGTTCGACCACATGAAGCGGACCTACAAGCCGGAGTACGTGAACTCGGTCCTGCTGTGGACGGACGGGAGGAACGAGGACCCGCGCGGCCCGTCCCTGGAGGAGACGCTCGCCCACATGCGGCGCGAGTACGACCCGGAGCGGCCCGTCCAGGTCAACATGCTCGGCTACGGATCGGACGTGGACGTCAACGAGCTGCGGCGGATCGCGCAGGTGACGCACGGCGACGCCTACGTGGCCCGGACGCCCGGGCAGATCCAGGCGATCTTCCTCAGGGCGGTCTCGCGCCGGGTCTGCGAACCCGACTGCTGACCTGCCCGCGCACCCCTCTCGCATTTGATTCTAGAACTACCTTCGAGTTAACTTAGCGTTCTGTTAACAACGCTGGCGAGAGGGGCACGGCGTGCGCCGCACCGTTTTCAACGAGGACCACGAGGCCTTCCGGGACACGATCCGGGCGTTCATCGAGGCCGAGGTGGCCCCGGTCTACGAGGAGTGGGAGAACGCCGGCCACCCGCCGCGCGACTTCTACACCAAGCTCGGCGAGCTCGGCGTGTTCGGCATCCAGGTGCCCGAGGAGTACGGCGGCGCGGGCGAGACGAGCTTCAAGTACCAGGCCGTGATCTCCGAGGAGTGCGCCCGCGCCGGCGTGAGCTTCGGCGGCTACGGCGTGCACGTCAACCTCGTCCTGCCCTACCTGCTGAAGTACGGGTCGCCGGAGCAGAAGAAGCGCTGGCTGCCGCCGTTCGTGTCCGGCGAGATGATGACGGCCATCGCGATGACCGAGCCCGGCACCGGCTCCGACCTCGCCGGCATGCAGACCACGGCGCGGCGGGACGGCGACCACTACGTCCTGAACGGCGCCAAGACGTTCATCACCGGCGGCGTCCTCGCCGACCGGGTGCTCGTGGTCGCGCGGACGTCCCCGGCCACGCCGGAGAACCGCCGGGCGGGCCTGTCGATCCTCGCCGTGGACACCCGGAGCGAGGGCTACGCGGTCGGCCGCAAGCTGGAGAAGATCGGGCTGCGCAGCTCCGACACCGCCGAGCTGTCGTTCACCGACGTCCGGGTGCCCGTGGAGGACCTGCTCGGCGAGGAGGGCCGCGGGTTCGAGTACCTGACGCACAACCTCGCCGAGGAGCGCCTCGGCATCGCGACCAGCTCCTACGCGTCGGCGGCCGCCGCCGTCGAGTTCGCCCGCCGGTACGTCCAGGAGCGCACCGTCTTCGGCAAGACCGTGTCGTCGTTCCAGAACACCAAGTTCGTGCTGGCCGAGTGCGCCACCGAGGTCGAGGCCGCCCGCTCGCTCGTCGACCGCTGCATCGAGGCACTGGACGCCGGCGAGCTCACCCCCGCCGACGCCGCCGTCTGCAAGCTGTTCTGCACCGAGGTGCAGGCCCGCGTCGTCGACAAGTGCCTCCAGCTGCACGGCGGCTACGGCTACATCCTGGAGTACCCGATCGCGCGCCTGTACGCCGACGCCCGGGTCGCCCGGATCTACGGCGGCACCAGCGAGGTGCTCAAGACCATCATCGCCAAGGACATCCAGGTCTGACGGAAGGGCTGCGCACATGACCGACACCCGGGTGGCCATCGTCACCGGCGCCGCGCGCGGCATCGGCGCCGCCACCGCCGTCCGCCTCGCCAGGGAGGGGTTCGCCGTCGCGGTCTGCGACCTGGACGAGGCCGCCTGCGCCGGCACCGTCGAGACGATCGCCGGGGAGGGCGGCACCGCGCTCGCCGTCGGCGTGGACGTCGCCGACACCGCGCGGGCGAACGCCGCCGTGGCGCGCGTCGCCGCGGAGCTCGGCCCGCCCGTCGTCCTGGTGAACAACGCCGGCATCACGCGCGACAACCTGCTGTTCAAGATGTCCGACGACGACTGGGACTCGGTCATGTCGGTGCACCTGCGGGGCTCGTTCGTGATGACCCGCGCCGCGCAGGAGCACATGACCAAGGCCGGCTGGGGTCGGATCGTGAACCTGTCGTCGGTGTCGGCCCTCGGCAACCGCGGCCAGGTCAACTACTCGGCGGCCAAGGCGGGCCTCCAGGGGTTCACCAAGACGCTGGCGATCGAGCTGGGCAGGTTCGGGGTCACGGCCAACGCGATCGCGCCCGGGTTCATCGCCACCGAGATGACCGCCGCGACCGCCGCCCGCGTCGGCGTCGACTTCGAGGACTTCAAGGCCGCGGCCGCCAAGGAGATCCCGGTCCGGCGCGTCGGCGTGCCCGAGGACATCGCCGGGACCGTCGCGTTCCTGGTGAGCGACGACGCGTCCTTCGTGTCCGGGCAGGTCATCTATGTGGCCGGTGGTCCCCGCGCGTGACGGGGCGCCCCGGGCGCGCGACCGGGAGAGGACGGAGGAGTCGCTGCGCGCGGCGGCGGTCGCGCTGCTGCGTCGCGGCGGCGTCCTCGCCGGGCTGAACCTGCGCCAGGTCGCCGACGAGGCCGGGGTCAACCGCGGGCTGGTCTACCAGTACTTCGGCTCCCGGCGGGCGCTGCTGCGCTCGGCGCTGTTCCACCGCTCGCGCCCGAACGCCGAGGACGCGGTGGACGCGGCAGGGCTGCCGCTGCGGGAGCGGCTGTCGCGGCTGTTCTGGACGAGCCTGCGCAACCCCGAGCCGGTCCGTCTGGCGACGCTGCTCGTCCTGGACGGCGACGACCGCCCCCGGGTCCTGCTCAACCGGGGCGCCGGCCGGGAGGACCTCGCGGCGGAGGCGGCGCGCGGCGAGCTGCCGGTCGAGGACGTGGCGGCCGTGCAGGCGGCCATCGCGTCCACGGTCTACGGGTACACGCTGCTGCGCGAGCACCTCGCGCGGGAGATCGGTTTGCCCGCCGAGGAGCTCGACGAGCGCATGGCCCGCTGCGTGGAGGCCATGTTCGCGCGCCGCACCGGCTAGCGGGGGCGGGCCGCGGCGAGCCCTTCCGCGAGGGCGGCCGGGGCCTCGATCAGGGACGGGCCGTACCAGGTGAGGAACCGGCCGCTGACGAGCGCGGCGTCGATGCCGGGGAAGGACTCGGGCCCGTCGTCCTCGGTGAAGCGGTACGGCTCGTCCGGCAGGACCACCAGGTCCGCGCCGGCCGCGTTCAGCTCGCCGAGCGGGATCTTCGGGTAGCGCTCGGGATGCCCGGCGTAGACGTTGGACACGCCGAGCCGGGCCAGGACGTCGCCGGCGAAGGTGTCGCGCCCGACGACCATCCACGGCCGCCGCCAGATCGGGACCACCGCCGTCCGGGGCTCGCCGGGTTCGACCTCCGCCCAGACGCGGGACGCCTCCGCCAGCCAGCCGGGCGCCGGTGCCCGGCACGCCTCGGCGAGCATGCGCCCCAGCGACGCCAGCGCCTCCTCGACCGTGCGGATCCGCGTCATCCACACCGGCACGCCGGCCGCGCGCAGCGCCGCGACGTCGGCGGGCCGGTTCTCCTCGGTGTTGCCGACGACGACGTCGGGCCGCAGCCCGATGATCTTCTCCAGGTCGGGGTTCTTGGTGCCCCGCACCCGCGGCACGTCCAGGCCCTCGGGGCGGGTGCACCAGTCGGTGGCGCCGGCGAGCAGCTCCGGCGCGGTCGCCGCGACCGCCTCGGTCAGGGACGGGACGATCGACACGACGCGGCGCACCCGGTCCGGGAGACGGGCCGGGGCGCCGGTGTCGTCGTGGACGGCCATCGGCGGCGGGGCGTCAGACGTTGCGGCGGTACTGGCCGCCGACCTCGAAGAAAGCGTCGGTGATCTGCTGGAGGCTGCACACGCGCGCCGCGTCCATCAGCACCGCGAACACGTTCTCGCCGGACCGGGCCGCGTCCTTGAGCGCGGCGAGGGCGGCCCGCGCCTCGTCCCGGTGCGCCCCCTGGTAGGCGTGGACGCGGTCGAGCTGGGAGCGCTTCTCGTCCTCGGTCGCGCGGGCGAGCTCGATCGTCTGCGGCGTCCCGTCGCCGGCCTCGGGGCCGCGGAAGGTGTTGACGCCGACGATCGGCAGGGAGCCGTCGTGCTTGCGCTGCTCGTACAGCATCGACTCGTCCTGGATGCGGCCGCGCTGGTAGCCGGTCTCCATCGCGCCGAGGACGCCGCCGCGCTCGCTGATGCGGTCGAACTCCGCCAGCACCGCCTCCTCGACCAGGTCGGTCAGCTCGTCGATGATGAACGACCCCTGAAGCGGGTTCTCGTTCATCGCCAGGCCCCACTCGCGGTTGATGATGAGCTGGATCGCCAGGGCCCGCCGCACCGACTCGGCCGTCGGCGTGGTGACGGCCTCGTCGTAGGCGTTGGTGTGCAGGCTGTTGCAGTTGTCGTAGATGGCGATGAGCGCCTGCAGCGTCGTGCGGATGTCGTTGAAGTGCATCTCCTGCGCGTGCAGGGAGCGACCGGATGTCTGGACGTGGTACTTGAGCTTCTGGCTGCGCTCGTTCGCGCCGTACCGGTCGCGCATGGCGACGGCCCAGATGCGGCGGGCCACGCGTCCCAGCACGTTGTACTCGGGGTCCATGCCGTTGGAGAAGAAGAACGACAGGTTGGGCGCGAAGTCGTCGACGTCCATGCCGCGCGCCAGGTAGGACTCGACGTAGGTGAAGCCGTTGGCGAGGGTGAAGGCGAGCTGGCTGATGGGGTTCGCCCCGGCCTCGGCGATGTGGTAGCCGGAGATGGACACCGAGTAGAAGTTGCGGACCTTGTTGGCGATGAACCACTCCTGGATGTCGCCCATCATCCGCAGCGAGAACTCGGTGGAGAAGATGCAGGTGTTCTGCCCCTGGTCCTCCTTGAGGATGTCGGCCTGCACGGTGCCCCGCACGGTCGACAGGACGCCCGCCCGGATCTGCGCGGCCTCCTCTTCGGACGGCTCCCGCCCGTTCTCCTCGTAGAAGGCGTCCAGCCCCTGGTCGATGGCCGTGTTGAGGAAGAACGCCAGGATCGTGGGCGCGGGACCGTTGATGGTCATCGACACCGAGGTGGTCGGCGACGACAGGTCGAACCCGTCGTACAGCGCCTTCATGTCGTCCAGCGTGGCGATCGACACCCCGGACGTGCCGACCTTGCCGTACACGTCGGGGCGCTCGTCGGGGTCGCGCCCGTACAGGGTGACCGAGTCGAACGCGGTGGACAGGCGCGTCGCGGGCTGGCCCTCCGACAGCAGCTTGAAGCGTCGGTTGGTGCGGAACGGGTCGCCCTCGCCCGCGAACATGCGGGCGGGGTCCTCGTTGTCGCGCTTGAAGGGGAACACCCCGGCGGTGAACGGGAACCGGCCGGGCAGGTTCTCGTTGCGGAGGAACCGCAGCAGCTCGCCGTGGTCGGTGTAGCGCGGCAGGGCGACGCGGGGGATCCGGCTGCCCGACAGCGACTCGCGCGTGAGCTTGGTGCGCAGCTCCCGGTCCCGGATCCTCACGACCTGCTCGTCGCCGGAGTAGGACTCCACGACGGCGGGCCACCCCTCGACCAGCTCGGCGTTCGCGGGCTCCACGTCCCGGCGCGCCTTCTCCAGCAGGCCCTCCACCTCGGAGGCGTCCGTCAGCTCGGCGCGCACCTCGTCCAGCCGCTGGACGCGCCGGACCGCCTCCATCTGCGTCACCGTGTCGGCGTGGTAGTTCCGGACGGTCTCGGCGATGTCGGACAGGTACCGCACCCGGTTCGGCGGGATGACGGTCGCGGCGCCGGTGGACACCTTGGTTCCGACCTCGGGGAGCGCTCCGTCCTCCAGGCGCAGGCCGTGCTCCGCCAGCAGCCCGCCGAGGTGCTGGTAGAGCGCCGTGACTCCGTCGTCGTTGAACGTGGCGGCGCTGGTGCCGAACACCGGCATGTCCTCGGGCCGCTGACCGAACGCCTCCCGGTTGCGCACGAGCTGGCGGCCCACGTCGCGCAGGGCGTCGGCCGCGCCGCGCCGCTCGAACTTGTTGATGGCGACCACGTCCGCGAAGTCGAGCATGTCGATCTTCTCGAGCTGGGACGCGGCGCCGAACTCCGGCGTCATCACGTACAGCGACACGTCGACCAGCGGGACGATCGCGGCGTCGCCCTGCCCGATGCCAGGCGTCTCCAGGACCACCAG
Organism: Actinomadura sp. NPDC048021; assembly: GCF_040653135.1. NCBI lineage: Bacteria > Bacillati > Actinomycetota > Actinomycetes > Streptosporangiales > Thermomonosporaceae > Actinomadura > Actinomadura sp. NPDC048021. The sequence continues at coordinate 8,631 of NZ_JBEZJQ010000020.1, read as the reverse complement.
GTCGTATCCGGCGGCCTTGCAGGCGGTGACGATGTCCTCGACGTTCTCCGGCAGCTCCCGCGAGCCCCGGGTCGCCAGCGAGCGGAAGAACACGCGGTCGCCGTCCAGGGAGTTCATCCTGATCCGGTCGCCGAGCAGCGCGCCGCCGCCGCGCCGCCGCGTCGGGTCGACGGCGAGCACCGCGACGCGCAGCCGGTCGCCCTGGTCGACGCGCAGCCGCCGCACCAGCTCGTCGGTGAGCGACGACTTCCCGGAGCCGCCCGTCCCGGTGATCCCCAGCACGGGGACGCGCCGCCCGGCCGCCGCCTCGGCGAGCCGCGCGCGGTCGTCCCCGGGCAGGCCGCCGGCCTGCAGGCAGGTGATGGCCCGGGCGAGGGCGCGCCGCTCCCCCGCCACCACGGCGTCGGCCGGCACGGGCTCGGCGGCCAGGTCGACGTCGCACTCGCGGACCAGTTCGTTGATCATGCCGGGCAGGCCGAGCCGCTGGCCGTCCTCCGGGGAGAAGATCCGCACGCCGGCGTCCGACAGCCGCGCGATCTCCTCGTGCACGATGACGCCGCCGCCCCCGCCGAACACCTTCACGTGCTCGGCGCCGGCCTCCTTCAGGCTGCGCGACAGGTACTCGAAGTACTCGACGTGGCCGCCCTGGTAGGAGCTGATCGCCACGCCCTGCGCGTCCTCCTCCAGGACCGCGTCGACGACCTCCCGGACGGAGCGGTCGTGCCCCAGGTGCACCACCTCGGCGCCCTGGGACTGCAGGATGCGCCGCATGATGTTGATGGCCGCGTCATGGCCGTCGAACAGCGCCGCCGCCGTCACGAAGCGCACCGGGTGCACCGGCGCGTGCAGCTCCCGCGTCACCGTCTCCACCTCAACCCTTGGACATCCAATATTTGGAAGTTAAAATAGTTTCCGTGCGCGACGCAGTCAAGACCGAATACGGTGGCCCGGTGCCCGACATGCCCGATCCCATCGCCGAGGCCCACCGCCAGTGGAGCGGCCGCTGGCCCGAGCACGCCGACCGCATGGCGGCCGTCACCTCGGTGATGCGGGCCCAGCAGATCCTGCTCAGCCGGATCGAGGCCGTCCTCAAGCCGTACGGGCTGACGTTCGCCGCCTACGAGGCGCTGCGCCTGCTCGCCTTCGCCCGCACCGGGACCCTCCCCATGGGCAAGATGGGCGCCCGCCTCATGGTGCACCCCGCGTCCGTGACCAACGTGATCGGCCGCCTGGAGCAGCGGGGCCTGGTCGGCCGCCGCCCCTCCCCCGACGACCGCCGCGTCGTCCTCGCCACCATCACCCCCGCGGGCCGCGACCTCGCCGAGGAGGCCACGCTCGCCCTCAACGAGTCCGGCTTCGGCATCGCCGGCCTCCCCGCCGCCGAGGCCGCCGACATCACCACCGCCCTGCGCCGCGTCCGCATGGCCACCGGAGATCTGGACTGATCCCCCTGCCGGGGGCTGTGGCACCTTGGGAAGATGACGAGCGAGACGGTCTTCACCTATGGGGCGCCGCAGCTGAAGTTCGGGAGCGGGGCCGCGGACGAGATCGGGTTCGACCTGGCGCAGTTCGGGGCGCGGCGGGTGCTGGTCGTCACCGACGCGGGGATCGCGGCGACGGGCGGGCCGCACCGGATCGCGGACGCGATGAGGGCCTACGGGATCGAGGCCGCGGTGTTCGAGGGCGTGCGCGTCGAACCGACGGACGCGAGCATGCGCGCGGCGGTCGAGCACGCCCGCGCGACCGGCCCCTACGACGCCTACGTGGCGGTCGGGGGCGGGTCGAGCATCGACACCGCGAAGGCCGTCAACCTCCTGACGACCAACGAGGGCGATCTCGCCGACTACCTGAACCCGCCCGTGGGGGCGGGACGGGCGCCGGAGCGGCCGCTGCTGCCGCTGGTCGCCGTCCCCACCACGACGGGCACCGGCGCGGAGAGCACCACGGTCTGCGTCCTGGACGTCCTGGACCTGCGGGTCAAGACCGGCATCAGCCACCCGCGGCTGCGGCCGGCGCTGGCCGTGGTGGACCCGGAGCTGACGTTGTCGCAGCCGCCCGGCGTGACCGCGTCGGCGGGGATGGACATCCTGTGCCACGCCCTGGAGAGCTACACCGCGCGCCCCTACGACCGGTACGAGCGCAAGAGGCCCGAGGAGCGGGTGCCGTACTGCGGGGCCAACCCGGTGTCGGACATGTGGGCCGAGAAGTCGCTGAGCCTGCTGTCGCGGTCGTTCCGCCGGGCCGTCGCGGACGGGGACGACCGAGAGGCGCGCACCGACATGGCGCTCGCGGCGACGTTCGCCGGGCTCGGGTTCGGCAACGCCGGCGTGCACATCCCGCACGCCAACGCCTACCCCATCGCCGGGCAGGTCAGGGACTTCCGGCTGGACGGCTACCCCGGCGGGGAGGCGATGGTCCCGCACGGCATGTCGGTGTCGCTGACCGCGCCCGAGGCGTTCCGGTTCACCTTCGAGGCGCGCCCCGAGCGGCACGTCCGGGCCGCGGAGCTGCTCGACCCGCGGATGGACCGGCCGGACGACCCGGCCGAGCACCTGCCCCTGGCGGTGCTGCGGCTGATGCGCGACATCGGCATCCCGGACGGGATCGGCGGTGTCGGATACGGGGAGGGCGACGTCCCCGCGCTGGTGGAGGGGGCGATGAAGCAGCAGCGGCTGCTGGCGACCTCGCCGCGTCCGGTGGACGAGGAGGCCGTGGCCGGGATCTTCACCCGGTCGCTGCGGCTGTGGTGACTCAGCGGGCGCGGACCCAGGCGTCGACCAGGTCGGCGGCCTCGGGCCGGGAGTCCGGCAGGTAGTGGGTGTCCCTGATGCGGTGGAGGGTCCGGTCGGACGCGGCCAGGGCGTCGAAGATCGCGCGGGCGTCGCTCTCGTAGACGCACTCGTCCGCCGTGGCGTGCACCACCAGCGACGGGACGGTGATGCGCGCCAGGTGCGGGGCGGCGGTGCACTGCGAGGTGCGCAGGCTCCACATCGACAGCCAGGAGCGCAGCGTGCACAGCGAGCCGATGCCGAACACGCCGTAGTTGGCCTTGGCGGGGTCGCCGAGGTAGCAGCGGTTGGGCTCGCGGTCGGACGGCTCGATGGCGGGGTCGACCATCCGCAGGTCGGCCCAGGTGCGGTGCACGGTGAACAGCGCGTCGCGGGCGCGGGTGCCCTTCAGCGCGTCCAGGCGGGCGAGGACCCGGTCGGTGATGCGCTCGTTGCGCGCGCGCTGGGCGGCGCGGTAGCGGGCCTGGAACTCCGCGCTGTACGGGGGGCCGTTGCCGGGGTCGAAGGGGTCCAGGGACGGGTCGGCCGACAGCGGATCGGTCTCGTCGGTGACCGAGGGGTCCATCCAGGCGGTGAGGACCTCCGGGCGGCCGGAGTGGGCGGCGAGCGCGACGAACAGGTCACCGGCGGGCAGGTCCTCGATGGCGGCGACCGGACGCATCCCCGCGACGGGCGTGACGTTGGGCTCGACGGCCTGGGACTGGTAGGCGGCCATCAGCGAGCCGCCGCCGGAGTTGCCGAGCAGGACGATCCGCTCGGCGCCCGCCCGCTCGCGGAGCCAGCGGACGCCCTCGCCGATCTCCGCGAGGGCGTGGTCGAGCAGGAAGTACGCCTCGTTGCCGCGGAAGCGGGTGTTCCAGCCGAGGAAGCCGTGGCCGCGGGCCGCGAGGTGCTCGGCGAGGTAGTGCTCGGAGAAGTCGACGTTGTAGTGGGCCGCGATGAACGCGGTCCTCGGGGCGGCCCCGGCGGGGCGGTGGTAGATCCCCTGGCACGGGTGGCCGCCCGCGCCCGCCCGGCCGGCCAGGGGCGACGGCAGCCCCACGAACTCCCTGACGATCTCGCCCATCCGGCGCCTCCCGGCCCGTTGCCGAATCAGGTTCTGAACAGTAGGGGGTATCGCCTCCGCACGACCACCCACCGCCTGGACGTGCTGATCCATCCCATATGCTGCGAATCACATCCGTTGTGTCGCAAGGAGGCGTGATGGCGGATTCGCCGACGATGACGTACGGCGGCTATCTGAGGCTCGACGACCTGCTGTCGTGCCAGGAGCCGAAGACCCGGGCGCACGACGAGCTGCTCTTCGTGATCATCCACCAGGTCTACGAGCTGTGGTTCAAGCAGATCCTGCACGAGGCCGCGCTGCTGCAGCGCCGGCTGGAGGAGGGCAACAGCGGGGGGTCGCTGCACACCGCCCGCCGCATCGCCAAGATCCTCAAGACCGTCGTCGGGCAGCTGGACGTCCTGGAGACGATGACCCCCCGGCAGTTCGCCTCGTTCCGCGACGCGCTCGGCAGCTCCAGCGGCTTCCAGAGCGAGCAGTTCCGCGAGATCGAGGCCGTCCTCGGGCGCCGCTCCTTCCCTGCCTCCGACCTGCGCGGCGACGAGCGGCTCCAGGCGGCCGTGTCCCGCCCCTCGGTGTTCGACTCGCTGCTGCGCTACCTCGCGGGGCGCGGCCACCCGGTGCCGCGCGAGGCCCTGGAGCGGGACTTCTCCCGGCCGTGGGAGCCCGACCCCGGGGTGCAGAAGGTCCTGCTCGCCGTCTACGCGGACGAGTCCGGGCCGGCCGCCGAGGTCTGCGAGGCGCTCGTCGACGTGGACGAGGGCGTCCAGGAGTGGCGGTACCGGCACCTGAAGATGGTCGAGCGGACGATCGGCGCGAAGATCGGCACAGGCGGGTCGGCCGGCGCCGACTACCTGCGCAGCACCCTGTTCGCCCCCGCCTTCCCCGACCTGTGGGAGGTCCGCTCCCAGACCGAGGAGGTCCCCGCCCATGGCGGCTGAGGGCGGCGAGCGGGTCGCGATCGTCGGGGCGGGCCTGGCGGGCTGCCTGCTCGCGGTGCTGCTCGGCCGCCGCGGCCTCGCGGTGACGGTGTACGAGCGGCGCCCCGACCCGCGCGTCGCGGGCGCCGAGCGGGGACGCTCGATCAACCTGGCGGTCTCGGCGCGGGGCCTGGCCGCGCTGGAGCAGGTCGGCCTGCGCGACCGGTCGCTCAAGCAGGCGCTGCCCATGCACGGGCGGATGGTGCACCCCCTGTCGGGGGCGCGGAACTTCCAGCCCTACAGCGCCGACGGGGAGCGCGCCATCAACTCCATCAGCCGCGCCGAGCTGAACCGGTCGCTGCTGGACACCGCCGAGAGCACGCCGGGCGTCACGCTGCGGTTCTCCCAGCGCGTCACCGGCGTGGACGTCGAGGCCGGCGCCCTCCTGCTGGAGGACGCGGCCCCCGAGCCCGCCGACGTCGTCCTGGCCGGGGACGGCGCCTACAGCGCGGTCCGCCGGTCGCTGCGCCTGGACGAGGACGCCGACTTCCTGGAGCACGGCTACAAGGAGCTGACCGTCCCGCCGAAGGACGGCGGGTTCGCGCTCGACCCCGACGCCCTGCACATCTGGCCGCGCGGGACCTCGATGATGATCGCGCTGCCGAACCTGGACCGCTCCTTCACCTGCACGCTGTTCTGGCCGAAGGAGGACTTCGCCGCCCTCGACTCCCCGGAGAAGGTCACCGCCTACTTCGAGCGGCACTATCCCGACGTGGCGGGCCTGATGCCGGAACTCGCGGACGACTACGAGCGCAACCCGGTCGGGTCGCTGGTGACCGTCCGGTGCTGGCCGTGGACGCGGTCCGGCGACGGCGCCGTGGTGGCGCTGCTGGGCGACGCCGCGCACGCGATCGTGCCGTTCTTCGGGCAGGGCGCGAACTGCGCGTTCGAGGACTGCATCGAGATCGACCGGTGCCTGACCGAGACCGGCGGCGACTGGGCCCGCGCGCTGCGGCTCTACCAGGAGCGGCGCAAGGCCAACACCGACGCGATCGCCGAGATGGCGCTGGACAACTTCGTCGAGATGCGCGACCGGGTGTCCTCGCCGGTCTACCGGGCGAAGCAGGCGGCGACGCACGCGCTGGAGCGCCGCCTGGCCGGACGCTACGTCTCCCGCTACGAGCTGGTGTCGTTCTCGACGATCCCGTACGCCCGGATCCCGGCGCGGATCAGGCGGCAGAACCGGGTGCTAGCCGCGGCCGCCCTCGGCTCCGCGGCGGCCCTCGGCCTCGGACTGCGGGCCCTCGCCCGGCGGCGCTGACGCCGGGCGGCGGCCGGCCGCCAGATCGGCGACGGCCGCCGCCAGCGCCGCCAGCACGAACCCCAGCACGACGATCAGCCCGTGCCGGAAGGCGGCCGCCCACTCCCCGCCGGTGCCGGCCAGCGTGGCGAAGAACACCGCCCCGACGGCGGCGATCCCCATCGCGGTGCCGACCCGCTGGCCGGTCTGCAGGACGCCCGCCGCGCTGCCGCCCTCGGTGTAGTCCACCTCCGACAGCGTGATCGTCTGGTTCGGCGAGATGACCAGGCCGGTGCCGAGCCCGGCCAGCAGCAGCGGCGCCGCGGTCGCCCAGGCCACGCCGGCGCCGGGCCTCAGCTCGACCGCGAGCCACGCCGCGCCGAGCCCCGCGAGCACCAGGCACAGGCCGGCGGCGACGAGGGGGCGGCCGAACCGGGAGACGACCCGGCCGCCGAGCGCGGACGCCACACCGGACCCGACCGCGAAGGGGGTGATGGCGAGGCCCGCGCCGAGCGCGCTGTAGCCGAGGCCGTTCTGCAGGTAGAGGGTGAAGATGAAGAACACCGCGGTGAACCCGGCGAAGTACAGCAGCGCGATCGCCGTACCCAGCGTGTAGGAGCGGAGGCGGAACAGCGAGAGGACGACCATCGGCGTCCGCGCCCGGCGCTCCCAGGCCGCGAAGGCCACCAGCAGCGCGGCGCCCGCGGGGATCAGCAGCCACTTCAGGGCGCCCCGCCACTGCTGCTCCTGGACGAGCGGCAGGAGCACGCACAGGACCCCCGCGCCCAGCAGTAGCACCCCGAGCGGGTCCAGGCCCTGCCGCTGCCCGTAGACCGGGGCGGGCAGCAGCCGCCACGCCAGAAACAGTGCCGCGATCCCGACGGGGATGTTGACGTAGAACACCCACCGCCAGCCCTCCGCCGATCCGGCGATCGCGATCAGCCCGCCGCCGAGCAGCGGGCCGACGGCGGTCGCGACCCCGATGACGGCGCCGAGCGCCCCGAACGCCCGTCCGCGCTCGGCGCCCCGGAACAGCTGCTGGATGAGCCCGGCGACCTGCGGGTTGAGGATGCCGCCCGCGACGCCCTGCACGAGCCGGGCGAGGACGAGCAGCAGGATCGTCGGGGCGACGCCCGCCGCCGCGCTCGCCGCCGTGAACAGGGCGAGCCCGGACATGAACACCGCCCGGCGGCTGCGGGCGTCACCGAGCCGCCCCGCCGGGACGAGGACGAGCCCGAACGTCAGGGCGTACCCCGACAGGATCCACTGCAACTGGGCGTCGGACGCGTGCAGACCCGCCCGGATCGACGGCAGCGCCACGTTGACGATGCTGACGTCCAGCAGCGTCATGAACGCCGCAACAAGGCACACAGATAGCGCTCGCCACCGCCTGTCCATTGCCTTGTTCTCCTCCTTCGAGCCCGGGGGCCCTCCATCGTCGAAAAACGCGGCGATCGCTGGCACTGCTCCGACTCGCCCAGAGGCTCGCTGCGCGATCCGGTTCTCGCTTCGCTCGCGTCTCCGCCCCCGGCCCTGCCTTCGGATGCGATCGAAACCGTTGGGGTTGTCGTTCCGTTGCGGTGGTGGGTGGCTGAGGTCGCGGGCGGGTGAGTCGTTTTCGCGGCCTCTGGAGGTGTCTAAGCTCGCCTCATGACCAACGCCGATCCGGGGAACGGCCCTGAGGAACTGCAGTGCTCCGCCAAGGGGTGCCGTGCCGACGCCGTGTGGGCGCTGCGGTGGAACAACCCCAAGATTCACACGCCGGACCGGCGGAAGGTCTGGCTCGCCTGCGACGAGCACCGCGAGAGCCTGTCGGCGTTCCTGTCCCGCCGGGACTTCCTGAAGGACGTGGTGCCGGTCGCGGAGCGCGACGAGCCCGCCGGGCGCGGCTAGGCGTCGTCCAGAACCGGCTCGCCGGCCTGCTCGGGCACCTCGGCCCGCCAGCCCTCGGCCATCTCGGTCAGCCGGGCGGCGGCGTCCCGCGCCGGCACGCCGCGGCCGACCGCGAGGCCGAGCAGGTAGGCCGTCAGCGGCGCGCCGGGCCGCGCGACGTTGTGGGCGACGTCGCGTGCGAGGTCCAGGACGAGGCCCTGGTCGACGTCCCCGCGCTCCAGCCCCAGTTCGAGGCACGCCGCGCTGAGCCAGTCCTCAAGGACAGACATGGGTTCCCCCTTCGAGCATGGTGCTGGTGGTGTGCCCACTCTCGCACGATCAAAGCAGGCGCTCGGCGGCGGCCAGCTGCTCCGGGGTGTCGCAGTCGTACCACGCGGGGCGGGCGTCCGGGGGCAGGGCGACCGGCACGGGGTCCAGGGGGCCGAGGAGGCCGCGCAGGGAAGCGCCGTCGTAGCCCGCCAGCGCCGTCCGCAGGGCGCCGGCGCGCCAGCAGCCCGCGAGCCACTGCTCGCGGCCGTCGCCGTCCACCAGGACGGCCCCGTCGCGTTCCGCCGCCGCCTCCAGCAGCGCCGCGACGTGGGCGGGGCGGAGGAAGGGCAGGTCGGCGGCGAGCAGCGCCAGCCTCGGCGCGCGGACCTCGGCGAGCCCGGCGCGCAGCGCGGGCAC
>NZ_JBEZJQ010000019.1:146471-167217 GCF_040653135.1 Actinomadura sp. NPDC048021 | reverse complement strand
CCGGGCGGGTCCTCGCGGACGACGACGGCGCCCGGCAGGACGTCGCGGCGCGGCCCCACGACGATCAGCCGGGACGCTCCGGACGCGGCGGCCGCCGCCCACTCGATCAGCCGGCGTCCCCCCACGGGGGCGGCGGGCTTGTCGGCGCCGAACCGCCGGGCGCGCCCGCCCGCGAGCAGCACTGCGTCGAAGGGCGGGCCGGCGTCCACGCGGGTCAGCCGCCGATCGCCGACATGGGCCGGGCGGGCTGGAGGAACGCCGGGTCGTCGATGCCGTGCCCGGCGCGCTTGGTCCGCACGGCCCGACGCCACCGCTCGGCCAGCTCGGCGTCGTCGGCGCCGCCGCGCATCGCGTCCCGCAGGTTGGACTCCTCGGTGGCGAACAGGCAGTTGCGGACCTGTCCGTCGGCGGTGAGCCGCACCCGGTCGCAGGCCCCGCAGAACGGCCGGGTGACCGAGCCGATCACGCCGACCGTCTCGGGGCCGCCGTCGACCAGGAACGACTCGGCGGGGGCGCTGCCGCGCTCGTGCGCGGTGTCGGGCACGAGGTCGAACTCGGCGGACAGCCGGTCCAGGATCTCGTCCGCGGTGATCATGTTCTCGCGGGTCCAGCCGTGCTGGGCGTCCAGCGGCATCTGCTCGATGAACCGCAGCCGGTAGCCGTGCTCCAGGCAGTACCGCAGCAGCGGGACGGCCTCGTGGTCGTTGATCCCGCGCATCAGCACGGTGTTGATCTTGACCGGTGCGAGGCCCGTCCGGCGCGCCGCCGCCAGCCCCTCCAGCACGTCGGCGAGCCGGTCGCGGTGCGCGAGGCGCCGGAAGGTCTCGCGGTCGAGGGTGTCGAGGGAGACGTTGACCCGGTCGAGCCCGGCCTCGGCCAGCGGCGCGGCCAGCCGGTCGAGCCCGATGCCGTTGGTGGTCAGCGAGGTCTGGGGGCGCGGCGCCAGCTCGGCCGTCCGCCGCACGATGCCGGCGAGGCCGCGCCGCAGCAGCGGTTCGCCGCCCGTGTAGCGGACCTCGGTGACGCCGAGGTCGCGCACGGCGAGCCCGACCAGCCGGACGACCTCGTCGTCGGTGAGCAGTTCCGGCTTCGGCAGCCAGTCCAGCCCCTCGGGCGGCATGCAGTACGAGCAGCGCAGGTTGCACCGGTCGGTGAGGGAGACCCGCAGGTCCGTCGCGGTACGGCCGAAGGTGTCGACCAGCACGGGCACCCCTTCCTGTCGCGGTCTGGATCTCCAGCCTATTGCGGTGGTTGACGATCCGATCCCCCTCGGGAGACGGTGATCTTCCATCGGGCGGCAGGGAGGCCGGAGTGGCGACGTCGCGGGAGTGGGAGTTCGCGGGCACGCGGGGAGCGGTCACCGCCCGGAGCTGGGCGGACGGCGAGCCGCGCTACGTCGCGGTGCTCGTGCACGGCTACGGCGAGCACCTCGGCCGCTACGGCCACGTCGCGGACGTCCTGGTGCGGCACGGGGCCGTCGTCTGCGGCCCGGACCACGCGGGCCACGGCCGCTCGGCCGGCGAGCGCGTGCTGGTGGAGGACGTCGAGGACGTCGTCGCCGACCTGCACACGGTCGTGGAGGCGGCCCGCGGCGACCACCCGGGCCTGCCCGCCGTCATGATCGGCCACTCCATGGGCGGGCTGATCGCCACCAGGTACGCCCAGCTCCACGGCGACGGCCTCGCAGCGCTCGTGCTGTCCGGACCGGTCCTCGGCCGCTGGCACGTCGTCGAGGAGCTACTGCCCCTCGACGCGATGCCGGACGAGCCGATCGACACCTCGACGCTCTCTCGCGACCCCGCGGTCGGCAAGGCCTACACCGAGGACCCGCTGATCTGGCACGGCCCGTTCAAGAAGCCCACCGTCCGGGCGCTGGACGACGCCCTGCGCCGCGTCAACGAGCACGGGTCCCTGGGCGCGCTGCCGACCTTCTACGTCCACGGCGACGCCGACGAGCTCGTCCGCCCGCGGGACACCCGCGTCGGCATCGAGGCGATCCGCGGGGACGACCTCACCGAGCGCCTCTATCCGGGCGCCCGTCACGAGGTCTTCAACGAGACCAACCGCGACGAGGTCCTCGCCGACGTCACCGCCTTCATCGACCGCGTCCTGCCGGAGGCGCCCCGGTCCGGCGCCTGACCCGCACGGGCGCCGACGACCCGGTGCGGCGCGCCCGCCGTCCTCCCGCGGCCACCCCCGTCTGACTGGCATGGCCACATAAAGAAGGCTGCCGAGTCAATATCGCTCTACGTAGCATTATTTTTACCGAGAGGCACCATCTCGCGATCCAAAGGGGGGACGCGCACATGAGCCGAACGAGGATCCGCCACCGGGCGGTCGCGACCGTGGAGCGCCGGCCCGCGGACCTCCGCGAGGACGGTGGCACATGACGCTGGTGGGGGCGGCCGTCACCCCCCTGACCGGCCAGACGTGGACGGCGGCGATCAGCGCGTTCGAGACGCTCACGGACCGCCCCATGCCGGTCCGCCGCTGCTACGACGGGGCCCCGCCGTCCTCGGTGAGCGCCTCGCAGCTCCGCTACGACGTGGGCGTGCGCAAGAGCGTCTACAGCATCAAGCCGACCATGTCGACGCCGCTGTCGGCGCTCCAGGCGCTCGCGTCCGACATCGTCGCCAAGGGCGCCCAGTGCGACCTGATCATCTACCACGAGCCGGTCGACAACATGTCCGGCGACGCCTTCGTCAGCCTCTACAAGCGGTCGGCGCCGCCGTTCCGCGCGGTGGGGGTGAAGGTGGGGGTGTGCTTCACCAACTACTCGTGCAACCTGCCCTACTCCGATCCGCGGTCGGCGCTGCGGAACTACTGGCCGGACTCTGGCATGGTCGACTTCATCGCGATCGACGAGTACCCGATCGGGGAGATCACCTCCACCACGGACGCCGCCCCGATGGACGCCCGCACGCGGCGGGTCTGCCAGTTCGCCGACGCCCGCGGCATCTCCCTGGGCCTGGCCGAGTACGGCGTGGACGCCTCGTGGGACGTCACCAAGTCCGATCGGTGGATGCGGTCGGTCACCGACTGGGGACGGGCCCGCGCGAGCCTCGGCCACCCGCTGCGGTGGGCGAACTACTTCCATTCCGGTGTCTACCGGCTGACGCACGCCGAGCACCTGGACGCCTACAGCGACACGGCCCAGCTGCTGAAGTGAGGTCCGGCGGCCCGCGGGGGGCGGGCCGCCGGGCACGGCCGCCCCGCCGGGGTCAGCCCTTCACGCAGATGAGCTGGCGGAGGTGCGCCACGACCTCGACGAGGTCGGACTGGGCCTCGATCACCGTCTCCAGGTCCTTGTAGGCGCCGGGGATCTCGTCGATGACGCCGCTGTCCTTGCGGCACTCGACGCCCCTGGTCTGCTCGACCAGGTCCTCGACCGTGAAGTGCTTGCGGGCCTTGTTGCGGCTCATCCTGCGGCCCGCGCCGTGCGAGGCCGAGTTGTAGGCGGTCTCGTTGCCGAGGCCGCGGACGATGTAGGTGCCGGTCGCCATGGAGCCCGGGATGATCCCGAGGTCGCCGGCGCCCGCGCGGATCGCGCCCTTGCGGGTGACGAGCAGCTCGACTCCCCCGTACTCCTCCTCCGCCACGTAGTTGTGGTGGCAGGAGATGACCTCGCCCCACCTGCAGCGCTTCTCGCCGAACTGCCTGGTGACGACGTTCTGCGCGAGCGCGGTCATGACGGCGCGGTTGCGGCGCGCGTACTCCTGCGCCCAGAACAGGTCGTGCCGGTAGGCGTCCATCTTGGCGGTGCCGGTGAGGAACACGGCGAGGTCGCCGTCCGGCAGGTCCTGGTTGTGCGGCAGCTTGCGGGCGGCCTCGATGTGCTGCTCGGCCAGCTCGTTGCCGATGTTGCGCGACCCCGAGTGCAGGACGAGCCAGATCGCGCCGTCGTCGTCCGCGCACAGCTCCAGGAAGTGGTTGCCGCCGCCGAGCGTGCCCATCTGCGAGCGGGCGCGGCCGAGGCGGGACCGCACCGCCGGGTGCAGGTCGTCGAACGCCTTCCAGAAGTCGTACCAGCCGCGTTCCTTCAGGCCCGGCAGAGCGGACGGGTCCACGGCGGTCCTGTGCGAGCCGCGCCCGACGGGGATCGCCTTCTCCAGCCGCGAGCGCAGGCCCGACAGGTCGTCGGGCATGTCCTCGACGGTGAGCGACGACTTCGCGGCGGTCATCCCGCAGCCGATGTCGACCCCGACGGCGGCCGGGGACACCGCGTTCCTCATCGCGATCACCGAGCCGACGGTGGCGCCCTTGCCGTAGTGGACGTCGGGCATCACCGCGAGGCCCTCCACCCACGGCAGGGCGGAGACGTTGCGCAGCTGGTCGAGGGCGAGGTCCTCGACGGTGTCGGGGTCGGTCCACATCCGGATCGGGACGCGGCCGCCCTTCAGGGTCTGGTACGGCATTCCCACTCCTTGATCGACGGAACCGGACCGCGATCTATGACGCCAGAGTCACCCGTCCCGGTTCAACCGGTTTTCGCCCTGGCGGCGCTCGGTGAGGCCGAGCCGGTCGAGGTGGCGCAGCAGGGCGACGGCGACGTCGCGGCCGGTCCCGAGCGCGTCGCCGGCCTGGGCGGGCGTGAACGGCTGCGGGAGCTCGGACAGGACGCGCAGCGCCTCCCGGTCGGCGCCCGGGAGCAGCACGACCCCGTCGTCGATCCGCAGGACGGCGCCCGCGCGCTCCGCCCCGGCGAGGACCTCGCCCGTGAGGCCCAGCTCTTCGAGGCGCTCGGCGCTGGGGGGATCGAACGGGGTGTCCGCGAGGTCGGCGCGGAGGCGCCGCACGGCCGCGGCCCAGGGCGGCGGCGGTTCCGCGGCGACCGCCGCAGGAGCGGGCTCGGCGGCCGGCGCGGGGCCGGGGCCCGGGGACGGGCCGTAGACGCGTCCCGCGTCCAGGCGCAGCGGCGGCTGGACGAGCGCGGCGGCGAGCTGCCGGGAGGGGAGGCCGAGGCGCAGCCGGACGGACTCCAGCGGGATGCCGGGGGCGCTGGGGCTCTCGGCGGCGTGCCGGGCCGTCTCCTCCGCGAGCCGCTCGAACAGCGACCGCCAGTGCGCCGGGTCGGCGACCCACTCGCCGTCCAGGGCGACGGCGCCGGGCGGCGGCGCGCAGCCCATGACCGACAGCTCCGAGCGCCGGAGCACGCCGTGCCGGCGGAGCACTACGGCGCCGTCCGGGCGGTCGGGCCAGGTCGCCAGCTCGCGGGCGCGGGCGGCGCCCGCTCCGCGGCGCACGAGGGTGGGCGGCCGGACGTCCAGGACGCTCACCCCGGCGATCGTGCGGCGGTCGGGGTCGCGCAGGAGCCCGGTGTCGCCGAGGTGGAGGGCGAGCCGGGTGTTCAGGGTCAGGCGCGCGGTGTCGGGGCCGAGGGGCCGCAGCCCGACCGCGACGGCGGCCGACCCGATGTGCAGCGTCATCCGCCGCGCGAGCCTGCCGGACGCCTCGCCGAAGCGGGTCCGGACGTCGACGCTGGTGGTGTGCGTCCAGGCGCCGGGCGTGACCAGGGCCATGCCGGGGTCGACGCGCCCGGCGTCGCGCAGCGTCACCACGACGCGGGAGACGCCGCCGACCGACTCCCGGGGCTCGCCGGCGCAGCCGATCGTCCGGACGCGGACCCGCTCGCCCGCGGGCATGAGGAGCAGCTCGTCCCCCACGGCGACCGTCCCGGCGGCGAGGGTGCCGGCGATGACGGCCTGCCGCCCGGCGGTGAACGCGCGGTCCGCCCACAGCCGCACCGGGGCGGCCGGGTCGGGCACGGGCAGCCGGCCGGCGAGGCGGTCGAGCGCGGCGGTCAGCTCGGCCACCCCGGCGCCGGTCTCGGCGCTCACCGCGACGGCCTCCGCACCGCGCAGCGCCGTCCCGGCCAGCCGCTCGCGGATCTGGCGCAGCGCGGGCCTGGGGTCGGCGGCGTCGGCCTTGGTGACCGCGAGGACGCCGGACCGGACGCCGAGCGCGGAGAGGGCCTCCAGGTGCTCGCGGGTCTGCGGCATCCACCCCTCGTCGGCGGCGACGGTGAGCAGGACCGCGGACGCGGGCGCCGCCCCGGCGAGCCAGTCCGGAACGGACCGCTCGTCGCCGGGCGCGTCGACGAACGCGACGCGCCTCCCCGAGGGCAGCTCCGTCCAGGCGCCCGTCTCGCCGGGACTCCTGCCCGTGAGGGCGCGCACGAGCGCCGACTTGCCGTGCCCACCGTGTCCGGCGGTGGTGACGACGTGCATCAGCGTCCTTTCCAGGCCTGAACGCCGATGGCCGCGCGAGAACGGGCCGTGCGGGGAGTGGCGGAGCGGGGGGCGGAGTTCCGGAGGGCGGTGCGGGGGTTGCGCAGACGAAGGTCCACGAAAGGCAACCCTAGGGACGCCCGGGCCCCGCGCAAACCGCGACGCGCTGGCGCGTCGCGCCGGACCTGCGGACATCAAGGGGCGATTCGCCCGCTCTACACTTATTTAGGTTAAGTAACTACATGCCGCGCGCCGGGATCCGGCGACCGGCCGATGCGGGAGGTTCGCATGACCGGCGCTCGGGCGGCTCGCGGCACAGGCGCCCCGGAGGGCGGCGCGGCCGGCGCACCGGCGGCGCCCGGAGCCGGCGCACCGGCCGCCCGGCCCACCGGCCCCACCCTGCTCGCGCTCGCCGCCGCCGGGATGGTCGTGTCGGTGCAGCAGACGCTCGTGCTTCCGCTGCTGCCGCAGCTCATGACCCGCTTCGAGGCCCCCATCACGGACGTGACGTGGGTGTTCACCGCGTCCCTGCTGGCCGGCGCCGTCGCCACTCCGCTGCTGACGCGGTTCGGCGACATGTACGGCAAGAAGCGGATGATCCTGCTCGCCCTCGCGCTGCTGCTGGCCGGCTCGGTGCTGTGCGCGGTGTCCGGCACGCTGCCGGTGCTGATCGCCGGGCGCGCCCTGCAGGGCGTCTCGGCGGCGCTGATCCCGCTCGCCATCGGCATGATCCGCGACACGTTCCCGGCCGAGCGGGTGACCACGGCGATCGGCATCGTCAGCGCCACCATGGGCGTCGGCGGCAGCGCCGGCATGATCGTGACCGGGCTGATCGCCACCCGCACCGGCAGCCACCACCCGGTGTTCTGGATCGCCGCCGCGCTGGCGGCGGCGGGGCTTGTGCTGGTCGCCGCGACGGCGCGCGACGTCGGCGTCCGCGCCGGCGGCCGGCCGGACCTGCCGGGCGCGGCCCTGCTCGCCTGCTGGCTGGTCTGCCTGCTGCTCGGCATCAGCCAGGGCAACGCGTGGGGCTGGACGTCCCGCGGGGTGCTGGGGCTGTTCGGCGCCGCAGCCGCGCTGTGCGCGGTCTGGACGGCGGTCGAGCTGCGGGTCCGCGCGCCGCTGGTGCGGCTGGGCCTGCTGGTCGGCCCCCGGTCCCTGTCGGCCAACGTCGTCTCGGCGCTGCTCGGCTTCTCGATGTTCGCCGCCTTCACGCTGATCGCCGGCTTCGTCCAGGCGCGGCCGGAGGAGGTCGGGTACGGGCTCGGCGGCTCGGTGCTGGACGTCGGGCTCTACATGCTGCCGAGCACCGTGACGATGCTGGTGTTCTCGGCGATGGCCGGGCGGCTCGCGGGGCGCCTCGGCCCCGCGTACACCCTCGCGATCGGGTCGGCTTTCGCCGGGCTCTGCTACGCGTGGCTCGCGGTGTCGAACGCGCACGTGTACGACATGCTCGCGTTCAGCGCCCTCCAGGGCGTCGGGTTCGGGATCGCCTACGCCGCGCTCGGCACGCTCGCCGTCCGGCACGTCCCGATGGACCAGAGCGGGATCGCCAGCGGCATCAACTCGCTCGTCCGCACCACGGGCGGCAGCGTCGCGGGCGCCGTCACGGCGTCGATCCTGGCCGGACGGGCCGCGGGCGCCGGCGTCCCCTCCCTCGGCGCCTACGAGCTGTGCTTCTGGGTGGTCTCCGCGGGGGCGGCGCTGGCCGCCCTCATCGCCGTCGCGCACGCCCTGCGCCACCCCGGGTAGACCCCGCCCGGCGGCGCGGGCCCTTGACGAACCGGCCCCGCGCCATGCCCTATAGGGATGCGGCCCGAATCGCGGCGACGCCGGTCCGGGCCTCCGCGCAGATCCGGGCCAGGACCCGTCACCGGGAGGACGACATGGGCGCCTACGCGGCCGCGTACGAACGCAGCATCGCCGATCCGACCCGCTTCTGGGGGCTGGCGGCACGGGACGTGCGGTGGCTCGTCCCGCCGGACCGGGTGCTGGACGACGGGGCGCCGCCCTTCTACCGGTGGTTCACCGGCGGTGAGCTCAACACCTGCGACAACGCGCTGGACCGGCACGTCGAGGAGGGCCGCGGCGACCAGGCCGCGCTGATCTACGACAGCCCGGTCACCGGGACCGTGCGGACCTACTCCTACCGGGAGCTGACCGGCCATGTCGCGCGGTTCGCCGGGGCGCTGCGCGCGCTGGGCGTCGACCGCGGCGACCGCGTGGTCATCTACCTGCCCATGGTGCCCGAGGCGGTCATCGCGATGCTGGCGTGCGCGCGGCTCGGCGCCGTGCACTCGGTGGTCTTCGGCGGGTTCGCGGCGCGGGAGCTGGCGGTGCGCATCGACGACGCCCGCCCGAAGGCGGTCGTGTCGGCGTCCTGCGGGATCGAGGCGGGCCGGGTGGTCCCCTACAAGCCGCTGCTGGACCGGGCGCTGGAGCTGGCCCGGCACAAGGTCGAGCGGTGCGTGATCCGGCAGCGCGAGCAGCTCCACGCCGACCTCGTCCGGCCGCGGGACGTGGAGTGGGACGAGGCCGTCGCGGCCGCCGAGCCCGCCGGGTGCGTCCCCGTCGCCGCCACCGACCCGCTCTACATCCTCTACACCTCCGGCACGACCGGGCGGCCGAAGGGCGTCGTGCGCGACAACGGCGGGCACGCGGTGGCGCTGCGCTGGTCGATGGAGAACGTGTTCGGCGTGGGGCGGGGCGACGTGTTCTGGGCGGCCTCCGACGTCGGCTGGGTCGTCGGGCACTCCTACATCGTGTACGCGCCGCTGCTCAGCGGCTGCACGACCGTGCTGTACGAGGGCAAGCCGGTCGGGACGCCGGACGCGGGCGCGTTCTGGCGGGTGGCCGCGCAGCACCGGGTGAAGGCGCTGTTCACCGCGCCGACCGCGATCCGGGCCGTCAAGAAGGAGGACCCCGAGGGCGCGCTGCTCGCCGGGCACGACCTGTCGGCCCTGGAGACGCTGTTCCTCGCCGGCGAGCGCCTCGACCCCGACACCTACCGCTGGGCCTCGCGCGTCCTGGACCGCCCGGTGATCGACCACTGGTGGCAGACCGAGACCGGCTGGCCGATCGTGGCGAACCTGCGCGGGCTGGAGCCGATGCCGGTCAAGGCGGGGTCGCCGTCGGTGCCGGTGCCCGGGTACGACGTGCGGGTCCTCGGCCCGGACGGCTCGCCCGTCCCGCCCGGCGCCGACGGCGACATCGCGATCCGGCTGCCGCTGCCGCCGGGCACGCTGCCCACGCTGTGGCAGGACGACGAGCGCTTCGTCGAGTCGTACCTGACGAAGTTCCCCGGCCACTACCTGACCGGCGACGGCGGGCACATCGACGAGGACGGCTACGTCTGGGTGATGGGCCGCACCGACGACGTCATCAACGTGGCCGGGCACCGGCTGTCCACCGGGACGATGGAGGAGGTCATCTCCTCCCACCCGGCCGTCGCCGAGTGCGCCGTCATCGGCGTCCAGGACGCGCTCAAGGGGCAGGTGCCGCGCGGGCTGGTCGTGCTCAAGAGCGGCATCCTGGCCGAGCCGGGCGAGGTGTGCGCCGAACTGGTCGCGATGGTGCGCGAGCAGATCGGGCCCGTCGCCGCGCTCAGGGAGATCTCGGTCGTGCCCGCGCTGCCGAAGACGCGGTCGGGCAAGATCCTGCGAGGCGTCATGCGGGGCATCGCCGACGGGCAGGAGGTGACCGTCCCGTCCACCATCGAGGACCCGGAGGTGCTGGACGGCCTGCGCCCCGTGCTGCGCCGGGAGTAGGGACCGCCGCGGGCGAGCGTCACGGGTCGCGGCCGGTCCGCTTCGGC
Source organism: Actinomadura sp. NPDC048021 (assembly GCF_040653135.1). Taxonomy (NCBI): domain Bacteria; kingdom Bacillati; phylum Actinomycetota; class Actinomycetes; order Streptosporangiales; family Thermomonosporaceae; genus Actinomadura; species Actinomadura sp. NPDC048021. The sequence continues at coordinate 157,176 of NZ_JBEZJQ010000019.1, read as the reverse complement.
CAGAACGCCGCGACCAGGACGACGGCGACCACCGAGAGGAAGATCTGGAAGAGCGCCTCCCACAGGTTCCAGCCGCCGTCGCCGAGGCTGGACAGGTGGACCAGGCCCGTGCCGCCGAACGCCGCGACGACCCCGACCGCCACCAGCAGCCACGCCGGCATGTTCTCGCGGCCCGGCACGGCGACCCTGCCCAGGACACCGATGGCGGCGCCCAGGACGACGGCGGCCACGAGTCCGCCGATGGTCATGCCTCGCCTCCCCCGCCCCCGATGAGGCCGTGCCGGGAACCTACCCGCCCCTCCGATCGGCGACACGGGCGGCGGACGGCCGGGCGGCGCTAGCGGACGACGAGGGTGTGCCGCCCCCGGCCGACGAGCTCCCCGACGACCGGCGCGCCCGGGATCTCCCCCGCGACCAGCAGCCCGCCGGAGGTCTGGGCGTCGGCGAGCAGCAGCCGCTCCTCCTCGGCGATCCGGCGGAAGAGGGTGTGCGGCGACACCCACGCGAGGTTGCGGCGGGTGCCGCCGGGCACGAACCCGTCCCGCACGGCGGCGCGCGCGCCGTCGAGGCAGGGGACGGCGGAGGCGTCCACGACGGCCGTGACGCCGCTCGCCCGCGCCAGCTTGTACAGGTGGCCGAGCAGCCCGAAGCCGGAGACGGCGGCGGCGCACGCGGCGCCGCGCTCGAGGGCGGCCAGGCCCGCCGCCGCGTTCAGCTCCGTCATGGCCGCGACCGCGTGCGGGAACACCTCCCCGGTCGCCCGGTGCCGGGCGTTGAGCGCGCCGACCCCGAGCGGCTTGGTCAGCGTGAGCGGGACGCCGGGACGGCCCGCGTCCAGCCGCAGCAGGCGGTCCGGGTCGGCGGTGCCGGTGACCGCGAGGCCGTACTTCGGCTCGGGGTCCTCGATGCTGTGCCCGCCGGCGATCGCGACGCCGGCCAGGGCCGCCATGTCCCGCCCGCCGCGCAGCACCTCGCGGGCCAGTTCGGCGGGCAGCGCGTCGGCGGGCCAGCCGAGCAGGTTCAGGGCCATCAGCGGCACGCCCCCGACGGCGTAGACGTCGGAGAGCGCGCTGGCGGCGGCGATCCGCCCCCAGTCGTAGGCGTCGTCGACGACGGGGGTGCGGAAGTCGGCGGTGGAGACCACGGCCCGGCCGCCGTCGAGGCGCAGCACGGCGGCGCCGTCGCCGTCGGGGCCGCCGACGAGGAGGGCGTCGTCCCCGCCTGTGAGACCGGCCGTGACCCGCTCCAGTTCCCCTGGCGGAATCTTGCTGGAGCCGCCGCCGCGCGCGTACTGCGTCAGGCGGGCCACGGGGGCGAGTCGGGTCACCGCTGAATTTAACGCACAACTACTTCAAATGATCAACAAACGGACGGTACGCGTCCGGTCACCGACCGCCGAACGGGCCCGCGACCAGCGCCGAAAACCCCCGAACCCCTTGTCCGAACTCGGTTCGGCGTGATGCGATCTCCTTCCTGCAAGTCTTCACTTACTTCGGTCACCGACCACGAGGGGCGACATGGGGATCCAGGAACAGCGGGCCGACCTCGACCGGGCCGTCGCGGGGCAGACGATCTGCACCGCCCTCGCCGCGACCGCCGCACGGCACGGCGGAAGGCCGGCCTACTCCGACCGGACCGGCGGCGAGTGGAGCACGCTCACCTGGGCGGACACGCGGACCCGCGCGCTGGAGACGGCCGCGGGGTTCGCCGCCCTCGGCCTGGAGGCCGGCGACGTCGTCGCGCTGATGATGCCGAACCGGTCCGAGCACGTGCTGGCCGACCTCGGCGCCGTGCACGCCGGCGGCGTTCCCACCACGGTGTACGCGACGCTCGCACCCGACCAGGTCGCGTTCGTCGCCGGGGACTGCTCGGCCAGGTACGCCGTGCTGGACGGCACGGACCAGCTCGGCCGCTGGCTGCCCGTCCTGGACCGCCTCCCGGACCTGCGCAAGATCATCGTGGTGGACTCCGCAGCCTGCCCGCCCGGCGACCGCTTCCTCAGCTGGGAGGCCTTCACCGAGCTCGGCCGCCGCGAGCTGGCCGCCGACCCGCTCGCCATCGACCGGCGCTGGCAGGCGGTCGGGCCCGGGGACACCGCCACGCTGCTGTACACCTCCGGTACCACCGGCGACCCCAAGGGCGTCCTGATCACGCACTCGATGGCGCTGCACGAGGCGGAGATGGTCGAGCGCAGCTCCGTCCTGCCCGAGCACCCCGCCGGCATCTCCTACCTGCCGTTCGCGCACATCGCCGACCGGGTGCTGAGCTACTACCTGCCGGTCCGGCTGGCCTCCCACGTCCACTTCTGCCCCGACCCGGCCCAGCTGACGACGATCCTCGGCGAGGTGCGGCCGCACTCCTTCTTCGGCGTCCCGCGCGTCTGGGAGAAGATCATGGGCGGCATCCAGGCGGTGCTGTCGGCCGAGCAGGACGAGGCGAGGAAGCGGGCCGTCGCCGCCGCCCTGGACGCCGGCCGCGCGTACGTCACGGCGCAGGAGCACGGCAACACCCTCACCCCGCGGATCGCCGAGGCCTTCGAGCGGGCCGACCGGGCCGTCCTCACCCCCATGCGCGCGCTGCTCGGCCTGGACCGCGTCCGCCAGGCCTCCAGCGCCGCCGCGCCGCTGCCCGTCGAGGTGGCCCGGTTCTTCGCCGGGCTCGGCCTGAAGATCTTCGACGCCTACGGGATGACGGAGACGACCGGCGCCGTCACCGCCAACCTCGCCGACTCCTTCAAGCTCGGCACCGTCGGCCGCCCGTTCCCCGGCGTCGAGCTCAGGCTCGCCGGCGACGGCGAGATCCTCGTCCGCGGCGCCACCTGCACCCCCGGCTACCTGAACCGCCCCGACGCCACCGCCGACCTCATCGACGCCGACGGCTGGGTGCACACCGGCGACATCGGCCGCCTGGACGCGGACGGGTTCCTCACCGTCGTCGACCGCAAGAAGGAACTGATCATCACCGCCGGCGGCGAGAACATCTCCCCCTCCCTGGTGGAGAACCGCCTCAAGGAGCACCCGCTCATCGGCCAGGCCCTCGCCTTCGGCGACCGCCGCCCCTACGTCGTCGCGCTCATCACCCTCGACGGGGAGGTCGCGCCCGTCTGGGCGGCCGCCCACGGCGTCGACACCACCGACCTGGCCGCCCTCGCCGACCACCCCCTCGTCCTGGAGGAGGTCGCCCGGGCCGTCGAGGACGCCAACGCCCGGCTCGCCCGCGTCCAGCAGGTCAAGCGGTGGCGCCTGCTCACCGCCGAGTGGACCGCCGAGAGCGAGGAGCTCACCCCGACCCTCAAGCTGAAGCGCCGCGTCGTGCACACCAAGTACGCCGCCGACATCGACGGCCTCTACACCGGCTAAGATCACCGCCGGAGGCGTGTGAGCGCCTGGTGGCCTCCCCGGCCTTCAAAGCCGACGGTCCCGAGGATCTCGGGACGGCGGGTTCGATTCCCGTACGCCTCCGCCACCCGCCCCGCGCCGCGGCGTCCGGGCGCGACGTAACGTGAGGGCATGAGGCGTCGCAAGCTGGCCTACGGGATCATGATGGGCACCTGCCTCACGCTGTTCGTGCTGGCCTGGGCGGTGGTCCGGCTGTACTCGCACCCGGCCGCGATCGCGATGACGGTGGCGGCGCTCGTGATCCCGCCGTTCGCGGTGGTGGTCGCCAACTGGAACATCGACCGGACGGACCGCCGTAGGTGAGCGGCCACGGGGCCGCGTGGCTGCTGGACCTCGCCGGGATCTTCGTGTTCGCCGTGTCGGGGGCGCTCGCGGCCGTCCGGCAGCGGCTCGACGTCGTCGGCATGGTGGTGCTGGCCGAGATCACCGCGCTCGGCGGCGGGATCCTGCGCGACCTGATCATCGGGGCCGTCCCCCCGGCGGCGTTCACCGACCTCGGGTACGTGCTGGTCCCGATGGCGGCGTCGGCGCTGGTGTTCTTCTGGCATCCGCAGGTGACGCGGCTGCTGCCGGCGGTGCTGCTGTTCGACGCGGCCGGACTCGGGCTGTTCTGCGCGACGGGGACGGTCAAGGCGCTGGAGTACGGGCTCTCGCCGGTGCACGCGGTGCTGCTCGGCATCGTGACGGCGGTGGGCGGCGGCATCCTGCGGGACGTGCTGGCGGGCCGCATCCCGGCGGTGCTGTACGACCGGCAGCTGTACGCGGTGCCCGCGCTGCTCGGGGCGGCCGTGACCGCGGGCGCCGAGAGCGCGGGCCTGCACGGCGGCGCCGTCACGGCCGGCGCCGCCGCCCTGGCGTTCGGGTTGCGCGTCCTCGCGATGCGCCAGGGGTGGCGGGCGCCCCGCCCCCGCGGGGTGCCCGACTAGCCCGCGCGGCGGCCGCGCCCGCCAGGGCTTCGTTTCGGGCCGGTTCCCGGGGTACCGTCAACGGTCATGGGGCGGATCACCGTACGCAGGCCCGTGCTTCGGCTGAGCGCGTCCGGGGCCCGGGTGCGCAGGCCCGACACGCTCGCGGCGGAGGAGCCGCTGGAGATCCGCGTCGCCGGCAAACCGCTGACGATCACGATGCGCACGCCGGGGCACGACTTCGACCTGGTCGCCGGGTTCCTGGCGGCCGAGGGCGTGGTCGGGCGGGCCGGCGACATCGCGGCGATGCGGTACTGCGCCGACACCGCGGAGCAGAACACCCTGGACGTCGCGCTCTCCCCCGGCGTGCCGCCGCCGGACGACTCCATGACGCGGGCGTTCACCACCACCAGCGCCTGCGGGGTGTGCGGCAAGTCGAGCATCGAGGCGCTGCGCGCCGACCGGCCCTACGAGGTGGCCGGCGACCCGGTGCGGCTCACCCCGGACGTGCTGACGGCCATGCCGGAGCGGCTGCGCGCGGCGCAGCGGGTGTTCGACCGGACGGGCGGCCTGCACGCCGCCGGGCTCTTCGACGCCGAGGGCGGGCTCCTCGCCCTGCGCGAGGACGTCGGCCGCCACAACGCCGTCGACAAGGTGATCGGGTGGGCCCTGCGGCAGGGGCGGCTGCCGCTGACCGGGACGGTCCTCATGGTGAGCGGGCGCGCGTCGTTCGAGCTGACGCAGAAGGCGATGACGGCCGGCGTCCCGGTCCTCGCGGCGGTGTCGGCGCCGTCCTCGCTGGCCGTGGACCTCGCCGAGGACGCGGGGATGACGCTCGTCGGCTTCCTGCGCGGCGAGACCATGAACGTCTACACGGGTGCGGAGCGTATCGGCCCCTGAGCGGCGCCACTTGTCACGCCGGGCCGAAAACCGAGCGGTAACTTGTTGGCCTCGTCTCAAGAAACCACGGGCGCCGCAGGAGTTGACTGCACTGCCAATGGCACACGCGCGGCGCGGGGGCACGTCGCGGCCGGCCCGGACGCGTGGAAGGCGAGGACCGCATGACGAGGCCCCAGGCGAGCGGCGGCACGGCGCCCGTCGACGAGCGCCATCCGCCGATCAAGCCGCGGCGCGTCTCCTTCGACTGGTCGCGGACCCCGCTGCACTGGGTCCCGAACGACCCGGTCGCCACGCACATCATCAACTCGTTCCACATCGTCCTGCCCGAGGGCGAGAAGTGGTTCATCCAGTGCGTGAAGGACGCCCGCCCGTACATCCGGGACGAGCGGCTGCTGGAGGAGATCAAGGGCTTCATCGGGCAGGAGATGGTGCACGCCCGCTCCCACCAGGGCGTCCTGGACCAGATCCTGCAGCGCGCGGGCATCGACGTCTCCAGGATCACCGACGCGGCGGGGCGGGGCAACGCCGAGCGCCCCGCGCAGATGGCGGCGCTGAAGGAGCGGAATCCGCGGGCCTGGCGGCGCCGGCTGCGCTTCGAACTGGCCGCGGTCGCCTCGATCGAGCACTACACCGCCGTCCTCGGACAGTGGATCATGGACAACGACCGGCTCGACAAGGCCGGCGTGGACCCGACGATGCTGGACCTGCTGCGCTGGCACGGCGCCGAGGAGGTCGAGCACCGCTCGGTGGTCTTCGACGTCTACACGGCCATGGGAGGCCGGTACCCGACCCGCGTCGCCGCGTGGGTGGTGTCGCTGTTCTTCCTGTACTGGGCGCTGATCGGCGGCTCGCTCTACCTGCTCAAGCAGGACCCGACGATCAAGCGGAGGGTGACGCCGCTGCGCGTCTACCGCTCCTACCGGCGGTCGGTGCGGCTCGGCCACGTGCCCGGCGTCTTCCGGCTCCTGCTCGGCGAGGCGCCCGTCTACCTCAGGCCGGACCACCACCCCTCCAAGGTCTGCTCCACGCCCCGCGCGCTGGACTACCTCACGCGGTCGCCCGCCGCCAGGGCCGCGGGCTACGACCCCTACTAGACCGCGCCGCGGCACGCTCCGCGCCCCGGTCCCGCGCACGCCGCGGTGGCGGGCGTCACTCCGCGAGCCACTTGACCCGGGGGCGGATCGGCGATTTATTAACATTGTGTCCAATAAAGTGGCGCTCGCCCGCGTGCACGACGCCGCGGAGCTCGAACGATTCCGCGCCGTCCAGCGCCTGTGCTACCGGTGCGCCGAGGAGGTCGCCGGCACGCTCGAACCGGGCGTGACCGAGCGCGAGGCGTGCCGCCGCATGCGCCGGTGGCTGCGCGCACGCGGCGTCGACGACTGGCTGCACACCCCGTTCGCCTGGTTCGGCGACCGGTCGGCCTTCCGCGGCTTCCGGCTGCCCACGCAGTTCCTGCCCGGCGGGACGCGCCTGGAGGAGGGCATGCCCTACATCCTGGACATGGCGCCGGTGCGGGACGGCTACTCCGCCGACATCGGGTACGGCGGCGTCCTCGGCGAGAACAGGATCTGGGAACGACTCGACGCCGACCTGGCCGCCTACCGGGCGCTGATCCTGCGTCTCGTCCGCGAACGGCGGACGTTCGCCGACGTCTACGCCGAGGTCGACGCGCTCATCGAGCGCCAGGGCCACGACAGCCGCCACCGCGTGTATCCGGGGCGCGTCATCGGCCATCAGATCGGCGTCATCGGTGGGATCCTCCCGAAGCGCGTGGGATTCCCATTCGGTGTACGGTTCCTCCAGACCATCGGCCGCGAACTGGTCAAGGAGCGCCTGGAAGGGCGCTCCCCGCTCTGGAACGGGGCCGCGCAGTCCCAGCACCCCCCGACGCCCGGGCTGTGGGCGGTCGAGCCCCACATCGGGTTCCGCGGCGTCGGCGTGAAGTTCGAGGAGATCCTCGTGGTCACCGAGGACGACGCGCACTGGCTCGACGACGACCTGCCCCACGTGCACCGGTGGGCCCGACGGGAGACGACCGCATGACACACCCCGCCCCACCCGTCGCGCGGCGGCGCGTCCGCGGAGACGGCGTCGACCTCGCCGTCTACGAGCAGGGCGACCGGTCGCGCCCCACCGTCCTGCTGGTCCACGGCTACCCCGACACCCACGCCGTCTGGGACGAGGTGGCGGCGCGGCTCGCCGACCGGTTCCACGTCGTCCGGTACGACGTGCGCGGCGCGGGCGCCTCGTCCCGTCCGCGCGGGAGCAGGCGCTACACGTTCGAGTACCTGATGGCCGACATGGAGGCCGTCCTGGACGCGACCGCGCCCGAGCGCAAGGTGCACCTGGTGGGGCACGACTGGGGCTCCATCCAGGCGTGGGAGGCGGTCTGCACGATGCCGGACCGCTTCGCCTCGTTCACCTCGATCTCCGGCCCGTGCCTGGACCACGTCGCGCACTGGACGCGGCGGAACCTGGCGCGCCCCACCCCGGCCAACCTGCGGCGGGCGGCCGGGCAGGGCCTCCGCTCCTGGTACATCTACTTCTTCCAGACGCCGGTGCTGCCGGAACTGCTGTGGCGGGCCGGGATGGCGAAGCCGTTCGCCAAGGCCCTGGAGCTGGGAGAGGGCGTCCCGCCCCGGCAGGGCCACCCGGCCGGGACCATGGCGCGCGACGCCGCGGCGGGGGTCGGGCTGTACCGGGCGAACATGCTCCAGCGGCTGCGCCGCCCGCGCGACCGGCGAACGGACGTCCCGACCCAGGTCATCGTCCCGACCAAGGACCTGTTCGTCTCGCCGCACCTGGTAGGCGGGCTGGCCGGACGCGTCCCGAACCTGTCGCTGCGCACGCTCAAGGCCGGGCACTGGGTGCCCCGCAGCCACCCCGACGTCGTCGCCCGCTGGGTGAGCGAGCACATCGCGGGCGTGCGGGGCGGCCCGCTCGGCGCCGCCGAGTCGCGCGCGCTCAGGCGGGCCAGGGTGGCCGGGGGCCGGCGGTCCTTCGACGGCTCCCTCGTCGTCGTCACGGGCGCGGGCAGCGGGATCGGCCGCGCGACCGCGCTGGCCTTCGCCGAACGCGGCGCCGAGGTGGTCGCCGCCGACATCGACCGGGCCTCCGCCGAGCGCACCGCCGAACTCGCCGGCCTCCTCGGCCCCGCGGCACACGCCTTCCAGGTGGACGTGTCCGACCGCGGCGCGATGGAGGACTTCGCCAAGGCGGTCATGCACGAGCACGGCGTGCCGGACGTCGTGGTCAACAACGCCGGGATCGGGATGGCCGGCCCGTTCCTGGAGCACAGCGCCGACGACTGGCGCAAAGTCCTGGACGTCAACCTGTGGGGCGTCCTCCACGGCTCGCGGCTCTTCGCCGAGCAGATGGTGGAGCGAGGGCAGGGCGGCCATATCGTCAACACCTCCTCCGCCGCCGCGTTCACCCCGTCCCGCGCGCTGCCCGCCTACGCGACCAGCAAGGCGGCCGTGCTGATGCTGTCGGAGTGCATGCGCGCCGAGCTGAAGGGCCAGGGCATCGGGGTCAGCGCCGTGTGCCCGGGGATCGTCAACACCAACATCACCCGCACGTCCCGCTTCGTCGGCCGGGGCGAGGAGGACGAGGCGCTCAGCCGGGAGCGGGTCGCGCGGGCCTACGCGCGCCGCGGCTACGGGCCGGAGCGCGTGGCGGAGCAGATCGTCGCGGCCGTCCGCGGCGACCGCGCGGTCGTCCCGGTGACCCCGGAGGCGCGCCTCGGCTACCTCGGGTCGCGTGTGGCGCCGGGCGTCATGCGGCTGCTGGCCCGGCTCGACGTGGGCTGACCGCCGCCCCTCCGCGAGAGCCCGTAAGGTGATCACCGGGAGGGATGCCACATGGCCGACGCCGTCGTCGTCGGCGCGGGGCACAACGGCCTCGTCGCCGCGAACATGCTGGCCGACGCCGGGTGGGACGTGGAGGTGCTCGAAGCGCAGCCCGAACCGGGCGGCGCGGTGCGCAGCGACCGGGGAGTCCACCCCGACCATGTGAGCGACCTGTGCAGCGCGTTCTACCCGCTCGGAGTCGCCTCGCCCGCGATGCGGGCGCTGGAGCTGGAGCGGCACGGGCTGCGCTGGCGGCACGCGCCCGCCGTCCTCGCCCACCCGCTCCCGGACGGGCGCTGCGCCGTCCTGGAGCGCGACCGCGACGCGACCGCCGTGGGCCTCGACGCGCTCGGCGCGGGCGACGGCGAGGCGTGGCTGCGCCTCTGCCGCCTGTGGGACGAGATGGGAGAGGACGTCCTGCGCGCCCTGCTCGGCCCGTTCCCGCCGGTGCGGGCCGCGCTGCCGCTGCTGGCGTCCGCGCGCCGGGCGGGCGGGCTCCGCGCCGTCCGCACGCTGCTGGCCCCCGTCCGCACGCTCGGGGAGCAGGAGTTCGCCGGCCCCGGCGGCCCGCTGCTGCTCGCCGGGTCGACGCTGCACACTGACATGTTCCCCGAGTCGACCGCCGGGTCACTGTTCGGCTGGCTGCTCGCCATGGCCGGGCAGCGGCACGGGTGGCCGGTCCCCGAGGGCGGTGCGGGCGAGCTGACGGCGGCGCTCGTGCGGCGGCTGGAGTCGCGCGGCGGACGCGTCCGCTGCGACACCCCGGTCGCCTCGGTCGTCGTGCGGGACGGGCGCGCGCTCGGCGTCCGCACCGCGTCGGGCGAACCGGTGCGCTCCGCGAGGGCCGTCCTCGCCGACGTGTCGGCCCCCGCCCTCTACGGCGGCCTGGTCGGCTGGTCCGACCTGCCGGCCTCCCTGCGCGCCGACATGCGCCGCTTCGTCTGGGACCACGCGACCTTCAAGGTGGACTGGGCGCTCTCCGGGCCGATCCCGTGGGCGGCGGACGGCGCCGGGCGCGCCGGGACCGTCCACCTGTCCCCCGGCCTGGACGCGATGACCGACTACAGCGCGCAGCTCGCCACCGGGCGCGTCCCGTCCGAGCCCTTCGCGCTCCTCGGCCAGATGACGACCGCCGACCCCGCCCGCTCCCCCGCCGGAACCGAGTCGGTCTGGGCGTACACCCACGTCCCCCACCGGGTGAAGGCCGACGCCGGGCCGGACGGCATCACCGGCGCCTGGGACGAGCGCGAGCGCGACGCCATGGCGCGCCGCCTCGAGGACGTCGTCGAACGCCTCGCCCCGGGCTTCCGCTCCCGCGTCCTCGGCCGCCGCGTCACCGCGCCGCCCGCGTTCCAGGACCACGACGCCAACCTGCGCGGCGGCGCGCTCAACGGCGGCACCGCGATGCTCCACCAGCAACTGGTGTTCCGGCCCGTTCCCGGCCTCGGGCGCCCCGAGACACCGGTCGCGGGCCTGTACCTGGCGTCGGCCTCCGCGCACCCGGGCGGCGGCGTGCACGGCGCGTGCGGCGCCAACGCGGCCCGCGCCGCCCTGGCCCACGCCGGTCCTGCGGGGCGCCTGCTCACCCCGGCGCTCGGCGCGCTTTCGCGGCTCCTCGCCCCCGGACCCGGGGGGGGGGGGGCGGCAGGGC